>CALMBI010000101.1 GCA_937860115.1 uncultured Arcobacter sp.
TATAACCCTCTTTTGATACTTTTTGGAAAAGTTTTGTAATCTGCTTTCGATGAATCAAAAGTTTTCTTGGACGACTTTCATCAGGCCGATAAGAAACATGTGTTGTATCAAGGTGTGAGATGTGCATATTTAAAACAAATATCTCATTTTTGATAATTCTTACAAATGTATCTCTTAAATTTAATCTACCAGAGCGTATAGCTTTTACTTCGCTTCCTTCTAAAACGATCCCAGCTTCTATCACGTCACTCTCTTCATAATCGTGAAATACTTTTCTATTTACAAACTCTCTTTGATGATTCTCTTTTTTCTTTGCCATTTATTCCTCTATCACTTTATAGCTATTGACATTTTACTCTAAAAAAACTACTTCCACTACCACTAAAAAACCATCTATTTCCAGCAAATTCTTTTAGTTTTGGTTCAACACTACTTGCAGGAAGGTATAAATCATTTGCCTCTTCAATAGAGAGCGCCTTTAAAATATCACAACTTTTCATTTTTAAAAGCTTTTGTGCTTTCTCAGTAGAAACCTCTTTGTAAAATTTTTCTCTAAAAGTTTTAAAAATAGCCCCTGTATTACATTCTATCTTTGGCGTAATCGTTTCAATATTCAGTAATTCCTCATCAAACTTCTCTACGATCTCTCCTATTCCAGTTACATTGGCACTATCATACTCATAGATAAAAAATGGTACATCAGCCCCAATAGTAGCACCTATCTTGGCCATCTCATCTTTGGATAGATCTAAATGACATATTTCATTTACCATCAAGATAAAAGTAGCACAATTTGAGCTTCCTCCACCAAGTCCTGCAAATTCTGGGATATGTTTCTTTACAATAACTTTATGCTTTTGGAAGAACTCTTCCACTTTAGGAGAAATTTCACAGAGTTTTGTATAAGCTTTATAGATTGTATTTTTTTGTGTTTCACATCCAAAACTCCCCTCTAAAGTAAACTCATCAAAATTTCCCTCGCTAAAACTAATAGTATCATAGAGATTGTTTACCCTTGCAAATCTAGAAACAAGCTCATGGTATTCACCTCTTTTACCAGCAATTTTAAGGAAAATATTTACTTTAGCATACGATCTTTTAGTCATCTTTTTTTCCATTTTCAAAATAGATTCGATTTAAAATATACTTTGGTTCACCCTCTTTGATCTCAATTATGGAGAAAAAATCATCAAAGATGATAAGATACTCTCCATCCTCTTTTGTTTCAAAATAATCAATATTCAGACGTTTGCCTAGCTCAAACCACTCTTTAGTTCCTGTGTAATTATTATAAGGGGGGTTAAGATAGTTTATAGGGTTTAAAGCGATCTCGTTTTGAAACCTAAAATCACCCTCATTTAATCTTTCTAGATACGATAGAGTCCCTTCCATTCCAATTCTTTCTAAAAAGATTTGTGCAATACTTCGTATATAACTTCCCTCACTCACAGTTATATCAAAGCTTATGAATGGGTGATTGTAATTGATAAATTTCACATCATAAATCTTTGATGTAACTTTTTTCATCTCAAAATCGATCCCCTCTCGCACCATCTCATAAGCTCTTTTCCCATCAATATTTTTGGCACTATACTTTGGTGGAAGATAAGTGAGTCCACCGATTAAGTTTTGAAGCTCTTTAAGTATTATACATTGCTCAATTTTATCTTGGTTGAGACCTATTTGTTCTATATTTTCCATATCAAAACTAGGACTTATTGCATCTAGCCAAATAGTAGTACGATAGGTTTTGGGGGCTTTTTTTAAAAATCTAAAGAGTTGTGGATATTTTCCAAATGCAACAATCAAGCATCCACAAGCAAAAGGATCAAGTGTTCCACTAAATCCTGCAACTTTTTCTTTATATTTTCGTTTCATGCGACTTAAATAAAAGTTACTACTGATATTAATTGGTTTTTTTACAACAAAAAGTCTATTCAAATTTTTTCCACAAATGAAGATAAGATATCTCTTTTTGTTCCACCAAAGTTGATATTGAGCTTAAGATCTTTACCAACTTTTTGTACCCCAAGTACTCTTCCCATACCAAATATTTTATGTTTTACGATATCATCTTTTTTGAAGGCACTTGTTTTTTCGATACTAAAACTACCTTCAATAATCCCAGCCTCAGTTAAAAATCTACTTTTAACCAACTGTGTTCTTCGACCTTTATAGAATCTACTATGCACTGAACTAAGAGTCAATCTATCTTTAGCCCTTGTAAATGCAACATATCCAAGTCTTCGCTCCTCTTCAAGATCGCTTCCTTCTCCCACTAGCGGGAAAAATCCCTCTTCTAAACCAACAACAAATACATATTTGTATTCAAGTCCCTTAGAAGCATGGATACTCATCATAGAAACAGCACCCTCTTCTATATTGTCTTGATCACTTTTTAAAGAGATCTCGTTGAGAAAATCTTCTAAGTTCATATCAAGATTTTGTAGTAAAAAATCTCTCAAATACCCATAAAATTCATCAATATTTGCTATCCTGTCACTACTATCTGGTTGATTTTCATAAAATTCTTTGAAATCAAATGTTTCATCAAATAGGTCTATAAATCTCATTTTTGAGTTTTGAAGCACCTCTTGAAGATCTTTGATCGAAGCCATAAACACTTTAAGTGTCATTGCATTTTTCTTTCCAACATGAACTGCCAATTCTTTTGTGTCAAGCTCTTCAATAAGATTAAAAATAGATTTCTTCATAGCTATCGCTTCAACTTCTAGCTTATCTACAGTTGTTGGACCAATACCTCGCTTAGGTTTATTGATAATTCTTTTAAGTGAAAAGTTGTCATTTTTATTTGTAATAACTCTAAAATAAGCAATCAAATCTTTTATCTCAGTTCTCTCATAGAACTTTGTACCACCCACAAGTTTATAGTTGATTCTAGCTCTATTAAATCCTTCTTCTAAAGCACGGCTCAGTGCATTTACTCTATAAAGGATAGCAATCTCCCCAGCGTCAACTCCACTATCAAGAAGTTTTCTTACATCCTCTGCTATTTTTCTTGTTTCATCATTTTCATCATTTGATTCATAATACTTAACAGCCTCACCCTCACCTCTAGTCGATCGTAGCTCTTTACCAAGTCTATCTCTATTGTGATCTATAAGTGCATTTGCATGCTCTAGTATCTTTGCAGTTGATCTATAATTTTCTTCTAGTTTAATTGTGATTGCATCATCAAATGTCGAAGAGAAGTTTAAAATGTTTTTGATATTTGCACCACGCCATCCGTATATAGATTGATCATCATCACCAACTACACATAGATTATTGTGAGATGTACAAAGTTTTTTAAGAAGTTTGTATTGAAGATCATTTGTATCTTGATACTCATCTACCATAATATACTGGTATCTTTGTGAAGTTTCAAGGGCTACATCTTTATACTGATCTAAAATTTTATATGTAAGGAGTAATAGATCATCAAAATCTACAAGATTGTTTTTTTCCAAATACTCTTCATATTGCTCATATACTTGTGCTATTTTTACATACAATTTATCTTGGGTTGTTTGTTTTACCTCTGTAGGAGTCATCATAAGATTTTTAAATTTTGAGATCTCACTTGAAAGAATTGATGTTGTAGTGTCTTTATCGATCATTTTCAGTATTTTTTTTCTATCATCGCTGTCTATAATCACAAAATTATTTTTTCTTCCTAATTTACTGATATGAAATTTTAAAAATAATAATCCAAACTTATGAAAAGTGCACAACAATGGAGGATATTTAACTTCTGCAATCATATCATATGCTCTATTTCTCATCTCTGTTGCAGCTTTATTTGTAAAAGTAAGAGTCAAAATCGAAGCGGGATCGATCCCAAGTGATATAAGATATGCTAATCTTGTTGTAATTGTTTTTGTTTTACCACTACCAGCACCTGCAAGTATCAACATCGGTCCATCAATATGTTGCGCAGCTATTTTTTGAGATTCATTTAAAGATGAAAGCATAACCTTTCCTTTATGATATATTATTTTTATGAATGTATTTATTATAACTAAAATATGATAAATTTATAATTTAAAGTCTTTTTTAATCAAATTTATATAAATATATGTTATGATTATTATCAATTTTTAATAAGAGGTTATCTTTATGTTATCTGACTTTACAAAACTCAATACATTCCTTACTGTAGTAAAAGAGAAATCTTTTTCAAAAGCATCTGCAAAACTTGGTATCTCTCAACCTGCAGTTACTCAACAAATGAGATATATAGAAGATTATCTTGATACTAAAGTTCTTGATAGAAAGAAAAATGGTATTAGACTAACCAAAGAGGGTGAAAAATTACTTCTTGTTGCTCAAAAATTGCAAAAAGCAATCATTGTTGCAGAGCAACAACTTTTAGGGATCATCAATAAAGATATCAATTTTATATTTGGTGCTTCTAAAGTGATTGGAGATTATATTTTACCAACAGTCTTAAACGATATCAAAACAGCAATTGATAATGAAGTAACAATCAATGTAAATCTAAGTAATGAATGTATAACTAATCTATTAGATAAAAAAATAGATATGGCACTTATTGAATCTCCAATTTTTGAAGATGAGATTATCTATAGAGATTGGATGGAAGATGAGATTGTGATATTTTCAAATCAACCACTTCCAAAAAGAGTTAAAAACGAAGATCTGTTAAGCTACAGATGGGTTTGTAGGGATAGAGAAAGTCATACACGAAGATTATTTAAAGAATATTTAGATCTTGCTGGATTTAGTGATTGTGAAAACTTTAATATGGTAACAGAATCATCTTCACTTACAGCAATTATGCAAACAGTTTTGCACTCTTCAAAAGATGATGTTCCTACGGTTTCAATAGCATCTTATAGAGCTTTAAAAGAGTATGAAGATGATGGAAAACTTCATATTGCAAGACTTCCAAAACTTACCATGAAAAGAACACTTTATATCGCATATCTCAAAGAGAGAAAACACGATGCATTTATAGATACCGTTCTTAGTTTTTTAATGACAGTTAAATAAGCTCTCTTATGGGAGATAAAAAAAAGCTTGAGAAAAATCTCAAGCCTTTTTTATTTTATATTTACCCTCAGTAGATTATAAAAAGTTTATAATCTCACTTTCTAAATCTTCTATATTGATCTCACAAGTATGTTTGATCTCTTTATCAAAAAGTCCATGGATCATATCTGGAACTTTGACATTAAAGTCGCTACTAATTTTTTCTAAAGCTTCTTTATCAGAATATTTCACCTCATCACTTCGTAATGCATTGAGTACTGATGGTGAAAATTTAGTCCATTCTGCTGTACTATACACTACATTTTTAAGTGATTTTTCCATCAATGTTTCATATGCTTTGATACAAGTTGCCGTATGTGGATCCATTAAATATCCATCTTCAAGATATGTTTTAATAGTTTTTAATCCATAAGCATCATCACTAAAAGTTGCACTAAATTCACTTTGAAGTTTTGTTTTTTCTTCATCTGTAAGTGTAAAACAGTTTTTATTATTTAAATCTTCCATAAGCTCTTTTGTTCTTATACTTCCAAACATATCATACATGATTCTTTCAATATTTGATGATTTTAAAATATCCATAGCAGGAGATTTTGTAAGCACTAATTTTTTATCATTTAAATCATAGACACCATCATTTATCCAAGATGTTAATACATTATTTGCATTTGAAGTGATCAAGATTTTTTCAATCGGTAATCCCATTTTTTTTGCATAGTATCCACCAAGAGCATTTCCAAAGTTTCCAGATGGCACAGTAAGATAGATTTTTTCTCCAAGTTCAATCTCATTTTGTCTAAGGAGTTCAATATAAGACCAAAAATGATACACAATTTGAAAAATAATTCTTCCAAAATTTACACTATTTGCTGCACTTAATTTTGTATGTTTTTCTAATAATGTAGCTTTAAATGTGTCACTTGCAAGTAAACTTTTAAGAGCATTTTGAGCATCATCAAAATCTCCATTTATACCTATGACTTTAAGATTTTCTCCATCTTCTGTTACCATTTGAAGTCTTTGAACATCACTTGTTCCACCTACTGGATATAAACAAGCAACTTTTATCCCCTCTTTATTTTTAAAAGTATTGAGTGCTGCTGGACCTGTATCACCTGAAGTTGCTGCTAAAATAAGATAGTTTTCCCCTCTTTTTTTTGCAATCGTACTAAGAACTGATCCAAATGGTTGCAATGCCATATCTTTAAAAGCTCTAGTTGGTCCATGGTATTGTTCATTTACAAAAAGATTATCTTTTACTTTAACTACTGGTGAAGGATTATTTACATCATCAAATGCATCATAGAGATTAAGTGCTGTTTCAAGATCCCCATCTTCAATATCTACTCTAAATGATTTTAAAATCAAAAAAGCTAATTCTTTATAGCTTAATTTTGTACACTCAGAAATAAAATCTTGTGAAAAGTTTGGTAACTCTTTTGGGATATATAACCCACCAAATGAAGCACTTGGATTTAAGATAGCATAAGAAAATTCCACTTCGCTTGGTTTGATTCCGTCGTTTCCTCTTGTTTCGATAAAACTCATAATATATTTCCTCTAATTTAAAATTGTCACGATTGTACCATATCTTAAGTTTGAGATAAATAAGGATATAATCCCACCCATGAAAACAATAGACTTTAAAAAATATACATCGATCCATATCGGTGGAAAACATAATGTAAAAATCATCAATGAGATCGGCGAATATCCAAATTTTCACATCATAGGAAAAGGGAATAATCTTCTTCTTTCAAATAATCCTCCAAAACTTGCTATCCTTGGAGATGAGTTTGATTATATTATCCAAAAAGGTGACAAACTTATCGTTGGCGGAGCTACTTCAAGTGGAAAGATGCTTACATATTGTAGAAAACACGATATCGGGGATTTCGAATTTTTAGGAAAACTTCCTGGATCTATCGGTGGATTAGTCAAAATGAATGCAGGACTTAAAGAGTGGGAGATGATGAACTATCTGCACTCTATCAAAACGCATGAAGGGGAGATTTTAAAAGAAAATATCCCTTTTACATATAGACATACAGATATCAAGGGGATTGTTTTTGAAGCTACTTTTTATATAACTCCTGGATTTTGCAAAGATAAAATGGATATGTTTATCAAGATGAGAGATAACCAACCTCATCTCCCAAGTGCAGGAAGTTGTTTTAAAAATCCTAAAGTTCATAGTGCTGGATATTTGATAGAAAAAGTGGGTCTTAAAGGATTTAATATCGGTGGGATGGCTTTTAGTTCAATGCATGCAAATTTTTTAGTTAATATGGGCAATGGCACTTATGATGAAGCGATTAAACTTATCAACTTAGCAAAAGAGAAAGTTTTAGCTGAATTTGGTATCCAATTAGAATTAGAGATCGTTGTATTATGATACACATGAAAAGAGGTTATTTACTCTTTTCGGTTATTATTTTACTTATCTTATTTGGTTATTATTCGATTAAAATAGTTCAAAACCATATATTTCACTCCAACATAGATAAACTTAAATACTTAGAGATTCAAAGTTTGATCCATCTAAAAAAATATGAAATTATCATCTATTCTAAAAATGATAAAAATGCAATTTTAAATTACACAATCAATGATCAACGATTTCAATCTTCTATAAAATCCTGTGATTTTGCAAACGAAAATAATACAACGACTGAAAAGTACTGCGTTGTTATCAAAGCAAAAAATGAGCCTATAAGAATCTATAAAGAGTTTACAAAATAACTTTTGCTATTTTCATAGCTAACAAAAGTCCTTTTGTTCTATGAGATATTTGTTTTTTTAAAGCTGGATCAAGTGTCCCTAAAGTTTCACTAAAACCTTTAGGGATAAACATTGGATCATATCCAAATCCACCCTCACCTATCTCTTTATCGATCACTTCACCATACAACCAACCGTGAGTAGTGTAGATATTTCCTTTATAAGCAAGTGCGATACAAGCAGTATAAAAAGCGGGAGTTTTTGATACTCCCATCTCTTTTAGTTTTGAGATAAGTTTTCCATTATTCTCTTTATCAGTTGAGCCTATCCCAGCATATCGTGCACTATAAATATTTGGTTCATTATTAAGCAATGGAACACTCAGTCCACTATCATCAGCTATTACCATACAATCTGGTTCTTTTTCTTTTAGCAAATCATAAATAGTTTTTGCTTTTTTAATAGCATTTGCTTGAAAGCTATCCCCATCCTCTTCCACATCAATATCACCCAAAATATCTTTGACAGTGACGATCTTATATTCTGGTAAAAGAGCTTTGAGTTCTTTTATTTTGCCTTGATTTGTTGAAGCGAGGATAATTTTCATACAATTACTCTGCTACACTCTCTTGTGGTTGTTCAGCTTGTTGTGCTTGGAACATCTCTGAAATAATTTGAGTAAGAGCGATAAGTCCCATATGGTATCCAAATGGTCCAAATCCTGTTATAACCCCTGTACTTGCACTTGCTGTAATAGATTTTTGTCTAAATTCTTCCCTATGGTAAATATTTGAAATATGTACTTCAACTGTTGGTAATGATACAGCTTTAAGTGCATCTGCAATAGCGATACTCGTATGTGTATAAGCTGCTGGATTGATTAAAATACCATGAACAGTTCCCATACACTCTTGAATTCTATCAACTATTTCACCCTCTAAATTTGATTGGAAAAATTCTAGTTCAATCCCATTTTGATCTGCACTCCCTTTGAGTTGTGCATGGATTTGATCTAAAGTCATAGGTCCATAAATATGTTTTTCTCTCATTCCTAACATATTTAAGTTTGGTCCTTGTATAACTGCTATTTTCATAAAATTCCTTTTTATTAATGATTTCATAACTAAAACGATTAAACTTTATTTCTTTTTTATCGTGTTAGTAATAATTCGATATAATAGCCAAAACTTGATAAATATAGGATAGAAATGAACTTTTTAACGAGCGATTGGATTGTTATTTGTGATGAGCAATTCAAGATTATACAAGATGGAGCTATTGTTTTTGATGAAAAAATTATTGCTCTTGATACGAAAGAAAATATACTACAACAATACCCAAATGAGAACTTCATCTATCAAGGTGAGGGAAGTGTAATTATGCCAGGGCTTATCAATAGCCATGTGCATCTTGAATTTAGCGCAAATAAGATGACACTCAAATATGGCAACTTTATCTCTTGGCTTTTTTCAGTAATAGAAAAACGAGATGAGCTTATAGAAAAAGCAACTACAGAGCTTATAAGCCAAAAATTACAAAATATGATAGATTCTGGAACAACAACAATAGGAGCGATAAGTTCATATAGTCTTGATATGGAAGCATCTCTTCAAAGTAAAATGAATGTTGTCTATTTTACAGAGGTACTTGGAAGCAAAGCAGATATGATAGATACACTTTTTAGTGACTTTAAACAAAGGTTATATCTTGCACAAAAAAATAGCTCAGAGAAATTTTTTCCAGCAATTGCGATCCATGCACCCTATTCAACACATCCATTTTTGATACGAGAAGTTTTAAAGATAGCAAAAGAAGAAAAACTTCCAGTAAGTGCTCATTTTATGGAAAGTGGTGCTGAAAATGAGTGGCTCAATTACTCAACAGGAGAGTTTGAAAAATTTTTTAAAGATATGTTAAATCAGCATAAATCTTTACAAACACCAAGCGAGTTTTTGCAAGCATTTAAAGGGATAGAAAATCTTTCTTTTACACATTGTGTAGAAGCAAACGAGGAGGAACTTCATCAAATTCATGATCTTGGAGCATCGATTATCCATTGTCCAAATTCAAATAGACTTTTAAATAATTCTGTTTTAAATTTAGGTTATCTAAATGATATCCCTCTTACCATTGGCACAGATGGGCTCAGTTCAAATTATTCACTTGATCTTTTTGAAGAGATGAAAAATGGATTTTTTATCCACACAAATTTTTTACCAAATGAGCTAGCGCAAAAACTGCTCCTTGCAGCAACACGTAATGGTGCAAAAGCACTCAAACTTCCTCGAAAAGGAACGCTAAAGATAGGAAATGATAGTGATATTATCGTATTTAGTGTCCCAAAAATAGAAGATTCAGATAATCTATCAACTGCTATAATTTTACATAAATCACAGATACAAACTACATACATAAAGGGCAACAATGCAAAGTCTATTTAATTTTTTTAAAATTCTTCTCACACCAATCACTGCAACAATTGGATTTATTCAAAACCATTTTAAAGCAACTCTATTGGTTTTAGTTGTTTTTTACATTTGGCAAAGTTCCAATCCAGAGGATCTAATCACCCCAAATCTAAAAACTATCCATCTTGATGGAGCAATTATGGATGCAAATCTTATCTTAGAAGAGATCGAAACAACAAAAGAGGATGAAAATATCAAAGGAGTTTTATTATCAGTCAATTCTCCAGGTGGTGCTGTAGCTCCATCAGTTGAGATCGCTTATGCTATCAAAGAGCTTAACAAAATCAAACCAGTTGTCGCTTATGCAAGTGGAACTATGGCAAGTGGAAGTTACTATTCATCAATTTGGGCCTCTAAAATCGTAGCAAATCCAGGAAGTATGATAGGAAGTATTGGGGTGATTATGCAAAGTGTAGATGCAAGTGAGCTTATGAGCAAAATTGGGGTAAAAACTCAAACAGTCAAAATGGGAAGCTATAAAGAAGCTGGAACTCCTACAAGAGCTTGGACAAAAGAAGAAAAAGAGGAGCTTGATAAAGTTATCGGAAGTACTTATGAGATGTTTGTAAGTGATGTTGCAAATGCCAGAAAATTAAAAATCAGTGATAAAGATAAATTTGCTGATGCGCATATCTTTACAGCCATTCAAGCTAAAAATGTAGGGCTAGTAGATAGTGTAGCAACAATCAATGAAGCAAAAATACTTGTAGAAAAACTAGCAAAAGTAACTGATCCGCAGTGGGAAAAACAAGATAAAATGGATAAATTTATGGAGAAACTTGCACAAGAAACTATCTCTAAGATTGGACTTAATACTACGACATTGGTAGCATATTAGTATGCTCTCAACTCAATTAAAAACAGAATGGTTTGGAAATATTAGGGGGGATATTTTATCTGCTTTAGTGGTTGGGATTGCACTTATTCCTGAAGCAATCGCTTTTTCTATTATCGCTGGAGTTGATCCAAAAGTTGGGCTTTATGCTTCATTTTGTATCGCTGTAGTGATAGCTTTTGTAGGTGGACGGCCAGGGATGATCAGTGCTGCAACAGGTGCCATGGCACTTGTGATGGTCTTTTTAGTCAAAGAGCACGGACTTCAATATCTTTTAGCAGCTACAATCTTAACAGGAATTATTCAAATATGTTTAGCATATCTTGGAGTTGCAAAACTTATGAGTTTTGTTGCAAGAGCGGTTGTTATAGGATTTGTAAATGCTTTAGCTATTTTAATCTTTATGGCACAACTTCCAGAACTTACAGATGTAACTTGGCATGTGTATGCTCTTGCTGCTGTTGGATTAATGATCATTTATCTTTTTCCATATACCCCTATAATTGGAAAAGTTTTCCCTTCTCCACTTGTGACTATTATTGCTCTTACTATTTTTGTGTCATTTATAGGATGGGATATAAGAACAGTTGGAGATATGGGTGAACTTCCTGATACACTTCCAATATTTTTAGTTCCAGATATTCCTCTTACTTTTGAAACTTTAGAGATTATCTTTCCATACTCATTTGCTTTGGCTATTGTTGGACTTTTAGAATCACTTATGACAGCTACTATTTTAGATGATATGACAGATACAAAAAGTGATAAAAATAAAGAAGCACGTGGTCAAGGAATAGCAAATATCGCTTCTGGTTGCCTTGGAGGAATGGCTGGATGTGCGATGATTGGACAATCAGTGATCAATGTAAAATCTGGTGGGCGTGGAAGATTATCTACTTTTCTAGCTGGCATCTTTTTACTTATCTTAGTTGTATTTTTAAGTGATTTAGTAGCAATTATCCCTATGGCTGCACTTGTTGCTGTTATGATTTTTGTGTCAATTAGTACTTTTAATTGGGATTCTATCAAAGGTCTGACAACTTTGCCACTTTCAACAAATATAGTGATGCTCTCAACAGTTGCGATCACTGTATATACACATAATCTTGCACTTGGAGTTGTTACAGGTGTACTTTTAGCTTCACTCTTTTTTGCGAATAAAATCAGTCACTTTATGTATGCAGAAACATTTATAGATGAAAACAACAAGACCAAAACATATAAAATCATAGGTCAAATCTTTTTTAATAGTAGTGATAAATTTTATGATATGTTTGATTACAAAGATCAATATTCAAATATTATTATCGATCTTACAAGAGCTCATTTTTGGGATATCTCAGCTGTTTTCGCACTTGATAAAGCGGTGATCAAACTACGAAAAGAGGGAAAAACTCTACAAATTATAGGGCAAAATGAAGCAAGTACTACAATCATTGATCGATTTGGTGTTCATGATAAGCCTGAGGAGATTGAAAAAGTGATAGGTGGACATTAAAAAAGCCTCCCTGAATTTAGAGAGGCTTTTTTACTTTTGCAAAAAGAATATTAAAGTTCTAATTCACTAACAAGATTAATAAATTTAATAAAATCGAAAGGTTTTAAAATATAATCCGTAACATTTAATTCATCTGCACTTTTTAAGTACTCAGGCTCAGTGTGTGCTGACATGATTACACATGGGATATTTGATCCACCCTCTCTGATATGTCTAATCATTTCAATTCCGTTCATAACTGGCATATTGATATCAGACACAACAAGTTGAATGTCAGGATTGTTTTTCAGTACATCAAGTCCCTCTGCACCATTTCTAGCTGTTAAAAAATTCGCTCCAAGTTTTGATAGTGTATCACTAATAATTGTGATAAGATCATTTTCATCTTCAACAAATAGTATTTTAATAGTTCATAATTTAGCTATTTTATTTTGCATCGAGTCTCCTTACGATTTCATTAGTTCAGATTTATGAACAACATTTTCAATATCCATCATTACAAGCATTTGGTTGTCTTCAAGCCTTACAAAACCTTTTAAATATTTTGAAGGTATTGCTGAACCCATATCTGAAACAGGCGATAATGAATCAGTTTCTATTTTTTGAACATCGTCAACCTTATCAACAACTATTCCAATCATTCTATCATCAGATGTTATAACAGCGATTACTGCTGTATTGTCGTTATAAACAATTTCACCTGTATTAAATTTGATTCTTATATCTAAAATAGGTACAACTTCCCCTCTTAGATTTATAAGTCCTTTAACCCAACTTGATGTATTTGGTAATGGTGTAATTATCTCTGGATAAGTTAAAATCCCTCGTATTTTTGGTAGTTCAATCGCATACTTCATTTGACCTAAAATAAAAGTCATATATTCATTTGGCGTAGAACTTTTAGCAGATTGAAGACTCATTTGATCAGCTTGCATGAATACTTCCTTCGTTTGTAATAAATTGAACTGTTGTATCTTTTTTTCTCTTATACACGCTTAATTTATTTTTATTTTTTCAACAATTTTTGCATAAAATTTATAATTTGTAGTTTCTAATGTTACTTCAGTATCTATATCGAATCTTTCAATATCAACAATTTTTTCATTTTTTGTAACTTGCACATATCCAAATTTCATTTTTTTATCAGGATGGCTATTTGTAAAGCTTTGACTTAAAAAATCGATCTTTCTTTGTTTCTCTTGTAAAGTTTGTTTGAATGTAGTTTGTAAATTATTTTTAATAACTTGCAATGTTTGATTTGCAAACTGAAATTTTTTTGCAAAGGAATGTTGATTAAAAAGTGATTTGATATTTTCAATTTCTTTCGTTTTATCTCTTACAATAGCTTTCATTTGATTTTTTAAATCATCACTTATATTATCTACAAGAATTCGAAGATCATTGATATTAGGTGTGCTAATCTCGATAGCATTTGATGGTGTACTTGCTCTTAAATCTGATACAAAATCACTTATTACAAAATCATTTTCGTGTCCAACTGCACTAATGATAGGTGTTTTTGCGTTGAAGATCGCTTCAGCTACTATCTCTTCATTAAAAGCCCAAAGGTCTTCTATACTTCCTCCACCTCGTCCAACTATCATGATACTATTTGATTGATCTTGAGCTAATCTATCTGCTAATTGAATACCTCTTACAATATCCTCTTTTGCTCCATTACCTTGTACTAATGTTGGGATAAGTTTCATTTTTGCAAGTGGATATCGATGGGTCAAGATTTTTTTCATATCCTCTATTGCTGCACCTGTATTTGATGTGACTATATAGATTATTTTTGGAAATTTTGGAAGCTCTTTTTTAAGGCTTTTATCAAAATATCCTTTGATTTGAAGTTTTGTTTTGAGTTGTTCATAAGCAAGTGCAAGCTCCCCTATTCCACTTGGCTCTATTTTTGTACAAAGAATCTGATAAGTACCTCTTGGAACATAAACAGTAACATTTCCTCTGATAACTATTTTAGCACCAGTTTCTAGTCTAAATTTTAGATATTGTGCATTTCCTCTAAACATAACACACGAAATTGTAGATTTTTCATCTTTGATACTAAAATAGATATGTCCACTGCTATGATAAGTAAGATTTGAGACCTCACCCTCTACATACACACTTGCAAAAGTGGTCTCTAAGATCCCATTTATTTGATTATTGAGTTCGTTAACACTCAAAGGAGAATTCAAGTAAAACTCTTTAGATTTTTCTAGCTATAAAAGTTGTACTCATATCAAGTGAGTACCCTTTTACAAAGATTGGCTCTAACCCTGCTTCTTTAAGTTCTGCTACCATCTCTTTTGTTGTGATAAAACTATCTATCGAATCAGGTAAATAGATATAAGCATCTCTACTGCCAGAGATAAGTCCACCGATTACTGGCATAATTTTATGCATATAAAAATGTGTTACTTTTGAAGCAAGATCATTTTTGTCATTTTTTGTAAATTCTAAAATCACAACCAAACCATTTGGTTTGAGAACTCTTGCAAACTCATGCAATCCCTCTTTTCTTTTTACAACATTTCTAATCCCATAAGAGATAGAGATAATATCAGCACTATTATCATCTAACGGTAGATCTTCAGCTCCAGCTTCTATAAAGATCCCATCAGCAATTTTTGTTTTTCCAACTTCCATCATCCCAACACTAGGATCGATCCCTATAATTTTATCAACAACTATTCCGTTGTTGTTTGCAACATTTTTCCAATCAATCATAAGATCACCAGTACCACATGCAACATCAACTATCGTATCGATATGTTGTTTATTATAAAAAGAAAAAGCCATATTACAAGCTTTTTTTCTCCATAGCTTATCGATACCCATACTAAGTATCCTATTTGCTAAATCATACGTTTTAGCGATTTGATTAAACATTGATACTATTTCACTTTGTCTTGAATCCATATTTTCCTCTTTTTTGTTTTGTTATTTTTTGATTTTATATTAAAAATTTTGATACTAATAGTCCAAGAACAAATCCAACATTGATCCCCACTAATATTTTCATATTATTCAATTTTTTATCTGTCAATGGCATAGCATTCATAATTTGTTTTTGTTGTGATAATGTATCTTCAAAAGTTTTTGTACTTTTTTCTACATTTGCTAAAAGATGATTAAGACTAAGTTCAGCTAATTCTAGTCTATCTGCTATCTCTTTAGCCTGTTTTAGACTCATATCACTCATTTAATTTTGATCCATTTATCAAGTTGGGAAAATATCCCATTGAGATTATTAAGTACATAATCTTTTGCTTCAGTTTGGATTCTTCTAAAAAAAAGATATTTTCTAGCACTTTCATGATCTCCAGCATTTTTTGCTTCAACTACCTTTGCTGCAAAATCTGTATTATTATATGCCATCTCCCAAACAGTGCTTCCAAGATATTTATGCCCAAAAAAGTTGATAAATTGTTCCTCAAGATAATCTTGATCAGTTGAAATAGCTCGATTGAGTGCAAACAAAAGGTTATCTTGAGAATTATTCTCGATTTTTTTGAGTTTCTTCATAGTGGCAATCGCATTTTTCCCATCAAGTTCACCATCACCCATTGGTACTATCCACTTCACATTTCCAAATGTTCCAACTTTAGCGATCTCTTCAAGCACATACGAAGATGTTTTATTCCCACCAACATCAACAATCACTTCATGATTATCATCCATAAGTATTAGTTCATCTAACTCTTTGAGTTTGTTTGTACTTAACATTCTTTTGTTGACAATTTGTGTTCGAGTAAAACTTTGAGAGTCATTATTCTTGTCATCAATCTCAATATATGTTATTTTTTTACCATGTTTTTTATACAAATATGGTGCAATAACTTGCATTGCGACTGTACTTTTACCAACGCCACCTTTTGTCTGAGGAATAATAATCATATCTTGACCTTTTTGGGATTTTTTTATTTTAACGAATTTTTAATTTATAATGGCAAAAACAAATATTTTTTTGTTATTGAGTAACAATAGCTTTTGAAACTATTACCCCTTTATCACTAAGTGATTTGATTTTAAAACCATCGATCGCTCTTCCATCATCATTTACTTCTACTACAACCATTTGAAAAATAGTTTTACAGTGATTTGGTATGTCAAAGTGTCCCCCAATACCAGTGAGTGCTTTTTTGATTGGAACACCACTCTCCATTCCTATAACATTATCTCTACAACCAGTTAGCCCTATATCAGTTACATAAAATGTATTTTCAGCCACTTCATAATCATCCGTACCAATATGAGTATGTGTTCCACAAATAGCACTTACTTTCCCTTTTAAAAGTTCAAACATCACCCTTTTTTCAGCTGTCGCTTCTGCATGAAAATCTACAAAAATATGTTTTATTCCATCGTTTTGTAATTGTTCAACAACCTCTTGTGCTACTATAAATGGATTTGTTACTTGTGGCATTCCATAGAGTCCCATAAGATTTAAGACTGCGATATTAGTACCATTGAGATTGATTATTTTAAGACCACTTCCCTCTACACCATCTGGATAGTTGTGTGGACGAAGTACTGGCGCACCACTTTGAAAGAGAGCTAAAATATCTTTTTTCTTATCCCAAGTGTGATTTCCACCTGTTAAGATATCAATTCCAGCTTTAAAAAGTTCGTTTGCATTTTCACTTGTTAAACCAAATCCATGACTAGCATTTTCCCCATTGGCTATAACAAAATCGATATTATACTCATCCCTTAATTTTTTGAGCTCTTTTTTTATATGAGTTCTTCCAGGACGACCTATAATATCTCCAATAAATGCGACTTTCATCTCTACCTACCAAAATTTTTGTGGCATAGTAGCATAAAAGAATTTAATACCTTTATCTATAAAAGGGATTAATTAGTGCATTGTTTTATAAAGTTCACCATATTTCTCTACGTCTTCTCTTGAAGGTTTACGTCTACAAGAGAGGTAACATTGCTCATTTTTTTCATTTTTAAAAGGACATACAGTTGCAAACACCCAATAATATCCTCCACTTTTTGTAGCATTTTTTACAAAACCTTGCCACACTTTTCCACTCTTAACAGTATCCCAAAGATCTTTGAATGCAACTTTTGGCATATCTTTATGTCTTACTAGGTTGTGGTTTTTACCCATTAATTCTTCCAAATTGTACTCAGCAATTTTACAAAACTCTTCATTTGCAAAAGTCACAATCCCCTTAGCATCTGTTTCACTTACTAAAAATGTATCATCATTTAAAATTGTTTCTTGTCCATGAGCCATCTTTAATTCATTTTATTTACAATTTTCTTCTCTAATAAGATTCATTCTTAAAATAACATCTGCAATACTCTCTTCAATGTTATTTGAAACTGCAAAAAGTTGACCATTAGCATACCCTCTTGTTTGAAGATCAATCATATCTTGTGTCATCATATGAACATTTTTGTGATAGAATTTTAACTCTTCCCAAGCCTTGCTTTTTGTAATCATTTTATTCGAAGCTTATTGCTCTGTTAACCATTTCCCCAAAGCACATTGTGTATGAGGTGTAACACTAAATTTTGTACCAGCTACAGCTTTTGCAAATGCATCATTTTTAAAAGTAACATGATTGAGTTTCATTCTAGCCATATCAAAAATTAAATCAACATCACATACCCTTTGCAAACTATTTTTATCAAATGATGTTCTATTGATAGCTTGTTGAAGGTTATTAGCAAGATCTTTATTTATTCTTGCCATATCATTAATAGCAAATGCTTCTTGCGCATTTCTTTGAGTAGATTGATCAAGTAAAGAGATAGCATTATTGATTTGCATCATTGCTTCTTGTTGTTCTTTACTTGCAGATGACACATGTGCGATCAACTCTATTGTACTATTGATGTTTTCAATAAGAGTTGAGTAACCTGAAATCATACTTTCAGAGATCGCTTTACCTTCATCTGTTTTTATTTTTGCTGATTCTACAAGTGCTTTGATCTCATGTGCTGCATCTGCACTTCTTGTAGCAAGGTTTCTAACTTCCTGCGTAACAACTGCAAATCCTTTTCCAGCTTCCCCTGCAGTAGCAGCTTCAACTGCTGCATTGAGTGAAAGAATATTTGTTTGAAATGCTATCTGCTCTATCAATTTTAAAGATTCATTAATCGCGGTAACTTCATGTGCTATTTGATCCATAGATGCTGCCGTTTTAGTTGCTAAATCATTTCCATTTTTAGCTGACACTGTAACATCTTTTGCAAGTTCACTCATTTGCATTGTACTTTGTGCTGTATTTACAATAGTACTTGTTACCTCTTCTACTGCTGCTGCAGTTTCTTCTAAAGAAGCAGCCTGTGAGTTAGATGCTTGACTTAATGCTTCTGATGAATGTGATAATTTTTCTGAACTTTGAAGTAATTTTTGATTTGATTGATTCATAAGTGCTAAAAGTTCAGATGCGGTATTTCCAGTCGCTTCAATCCCAACAAACAATGAAGCAACAATCCCAGTCATTCCTTCTAATCTTGGAACTTTATAATCAAACTTAGAATTTCCATAAGCGATCAACACTTCAGATAATGCTTCAAGATTTTTTTGGATACCTGAAGTTAATTCATTTACTGAAACAACTAGTTCTTGAACTGCTGGTGAATATGCTTTTGATTTAACTCTACCATTAAACATACCTCGATTTGCTTAATTAATCAAACTTTTTACTTCATCAATAGCTATTCTATCAACTTTAACACCTTGTTCAATAGATCCTAAATACTCATTAAAACTCTGAACAACATCTCCAATCTCATCATCATTTTCACTTCCAATTGGTTCTAATACGTTTTGCGTTTTGATTATATCAATAGATCGTTTGAGTGATCTAATTGGTCCTAATACATTTTGTTTTAAATTAGCTAATGAAGCGATTAGATTTATCGCTATTGCTATAATTAATACAATTAATGCTAAGTATATGAGTGTATTTGTTTTTTCTAACGATTCATTAATAATAGATAATGGTCTCCCTGAGATCACAATTCCAATTTTGTTACCTTGAAAATCTTTAATATCACTCGATACATAAAAATATTGATCATCTATTATATATTGCTCCTTGATAAACTGATCAATTTTAATTTTAGATAATGCACTCATAAATTCTTTATTGATAAACTTTTGTGAAATTACAAATTTATCTTTAAACAACAACTCTTTATCAAAAATCTCAGTAACTTTCTCTTTATCCATTAGAAGTAAAAATCCATCTTTTTGCTTATCAAATGCTTTTGCAACAGAATTCATCCCCTGCATAAATTCTAAAGATCCAACATGTGTATCACCATTAAAAATAGGTACAACTGATCTAAGACTAAGACCTGCATTGCCTACTTCAAATTCATTAACAGGTTTTTTGGAACTATTTACAGCTACAACACTACCTCTAAATCCACTTAAATCATCACCAAATTTTTCTGGTTTCCAATTTCTAAGAAACGATTTATTATCTTTAGTATGAATATGAACTTAAACATTTTTAAAATCAGTGTGCTCTTTAAAAGTTTTACTAATGTTTTTTAAACTAACAATTGCAAGCTCTCTTTGATTCTCACTAAGTGCTTTTTTGATCATCCCATCATTTGCAATAGAATACGCATTTGTGATACCAACATCTTTTTTTGCAGCTAAACTAGAATCTATTAAAGTTTGAAGCTCTAATTTTGTACTTTCATACACACTTTGTTCGATTGTTGATTTATAAAAGCTAAGTCCAATATAACCAAGTACTATCGTTACGATAGAAACTACAATTGCGATGGAAGTGAATTTACTAAGTAGTGAATGCTTTTTCATGTTATCCTTTCAAAATTATTTTGAATTACTAAACAATTAAATAAACGAATTTAAAAGAAGAGTGACACTTTAAAATAAAGAATAATTATGACAAACAAAATATTTAATAAAGTTATATTTTAAACAACTTTTTTTAAAAATGTCATTTTTTTGTAAGATTATTAGAAATTATTGATTGTGTAGCGCAATATGCACTACTAAAAGCCCATTGAAAATTATACCCACCAAGTTCACCAGTAACGTCAACTACTTCACCTATAAAATAGAGATCTTTTTGTATTTTACTTTCAAGATTAAGATTTAGTTCATCAGTTGATACACCACCTTTGGTTACTTCTGCTTTTGTATATCCAAAATTACCTGCTGGTGCAAACTGATAATTATGTATATCTATATCCAAATCTTTAATAGCTTGTTTAAATCTTTTTGGCAAATATGACTCTTTTGTAGGTGCAAAATCGATAGAGATCAAACCCTTTTTCCAATAAAGTGAACTAGAAAGTATCACAGGTCCACTGCACCCTTTATGTGTAAAAAGAAGTGAACCATCAAGTGTTTTATCTTCCACTTTTACTTTTACATTCATCGAAAGACCACTCAGTTCTTTAAACCAAAATTGCTCTTTTTGTACAGTAAACCCAACCAAAGCAGGATTTGGTGTTATAACGGTATGACCAAATTTTTTAGCAATTCTAAATCCAATATCACTAGCGCCTAAAGACGGATAAGAGAGTCCCCCTGAAGCTACTAGAAGTTTTTTTGATAGAAATTGTTTTTTTTCAGTTACTATAGTAAAACTACCATTTTCATACCTAACATCCTTAACATCTGTATTTAATAGAAGATCACATTGAATGATGAGTTTTGAAAAAAGAGTATTCACATCGTCACTAGAGTTACAAAAATAAGTACCTTTGACAATCTTTTCATTGAAATTTGGATGAAGATTATTGGACTTTAAAAATTTTAAAAGTGAATTTTGATCAAATTGCGAAAATATCTCTGAGATAAATTGTTGATCTCCAAGATAATGTGATGATGAAAGATATTTATTTGTGATATTACATTTGCCACCACCACTTACTTTTATCTTAGCACCAATTTTAGGGTTTTTATCTATTAAGCAAATTTTTTGATTTGTTTGTTTTTGAAGGAGTGAAGCTGCAAACAATCCACTTGCTCCAGCTCCAATGATAACTATATCATACATAATCAAATCTCATAAGTAAATTTTGTTCTTAAAGAGATTCATATGTTTTGTAAATAGAATCTAGAAGACAATTATCTTCTTCTAGAACCACCATCTCTACTTGATCTGCTTCTTTCACTATCTCGTGAAGATCTTCTATCAGATCTATCACTTCTCTCTCTAGATCTATTATCACCACTAGAGTTTCTTTCACCTCGATCACTTCTAGGTTTTCTCTCTCCAGAATCTCTATTTGATTCTCCACCACCCCTAGAGTTTCTACTTCGAGATCTTGATCTACTTTTTCCACCTTTGTCATTTTTGAGTCTATCGATCAATGTAGCGATATCTTGGTGAGATTTACCAATTTTATTTTTCCCTTTTACTTCATCTTTTTGAGTTAATATAGAAGCTAATTTATATGCAATTGTAGAAAGATCAAACTCCTCTTTTAACGATTCAATAAGATCACAAACAACTGGATTGATCTCTTGAGTTTTAATGTTTTCTAAGAATCCGATATGTTTTTTAGATTTTACATCATCAATAGTAGGAACCACTTTTGCTTCCATCATCGCACCAATATTAGATTGAATTTTTTGAAGACTTCTAAATTCACTTGGAGTTACAATAGAAACTGCAACACCTGATTTTCCACCTCTTCCAGTTCTTCCAATTCTATGAACATAAGGTTCACTATCAAAAGGTAATTGATAATTAAATACGTGTGTTACATCACTTACATCAAGTCCACGAGCAGCAACATCAGTAGCTACAAGTACTTCTAACGTACCGTTTTTAAACGATCTAATTACCTCTTCTCTTTGTCTTTGTTCCATATCACCATGGAGACCTTTTGCACTGTATCCTTGTGATACAAGATATGTTGCAAGTCTATCTACATCTCTTTTCATCTTACAAAATACAATTGATTTAGTTGGATTTTTGAAGTCAAAAAGTCTCATCAAAGCATCATCTCTTTCATACTCTTCTACTACATAATATGATTGTTCAATATTTGTATTTGTGATATCTTTTTTAGTAATCGTAACAAATTCAGGCTCTACTAAAATTCTATTTGCTAAATTTTTAATAGGTTCAGGCATAGTTGCACTAAAAAGAAGTGTTTGTCTCTCTTTTGGCATATAAGTAAATACTGTTTTAATATCTTCTAAAAATCCCATATCAAGCATCTCATCTGCTTCATCAAGAACGATAAATCTTGGGCTGATACTGATTTGTTCATTTTTAAGAAGATCTAGTAGTCTTCCTGGAGTAGCTATAACGATTGAAGCATTTTCTGTGTGTTTAATTTGTCTTGAATATGATGTTCCACCATAAATTGTAGCTGTTTTGATATCTAAAAATTTACCAAATTTGAAAAGTTCATCACTTACTTGCATTGCAAGTTCTCTTGTTGGTACAATCACAAGTGCTTCAACACTTCCATCTCTTCTTAAATTTTGTAAAATAGGTAAACCAAAAGCAGCAGTTTTCCCTGTACCTGTTTGTGCTTGCGCTACGATATCTTTTCCCGCTAAAACTACAGGTATTGCATCTCTTTGTATTGGACTTGGTTCTACAAATCCAGCCTTATTGATGGCTTGCATCAATTCATCTTTAAAATTAAAATCTTTAAATTCCATATATTGTTCCTTTTTATCATTGAATCATACAAGCACCATAAAACAATACCAACATCATATTGTTTATCTTTTACAAACAAAATTTGTAGTTGTGCTATGAATAGAAAGTAATGAAATAATATGAAATTCTTGACCTAATTTTTTCTTATTTTTGTTTCTATTGTTAATTCAAATTAGGCGGAGTTTATCTAAAAACTCCTTAAAATCTAAATAGATCTCTTTCGTCTCTTTTTTACCCTTATTCTTCACCAACTTCGTCATCATCCGAAGATAGTGCTAGATTTGAATTCCCCATAGCTTTTAAGATTTTTTGCTCAATCTCATTTGCTATTTCAGGATTATCTTTTAAGAAAATTTTACTATTTTCTTTTCCTTGTCCAATTTTACTATCATTATAACTAAACCAAGCACCAGCCTTATCAACGATCTCTAACTTAACACCATAATCGATAAGTTCACCAAGTTTAGAGATCCCTTCTCCAAACATAATATCAAACTCAGCTGTTTTAAATGGAGGTGCAACTTTATTTTTTACTACTTTTACTTTTGTTCTATTTCCTATTGATTGTTCACCTTGTTTTAAAGTAGCTATTCTTCTAATATCGAGTCTTACTGAACTATAAAACTTCAATGCATTTCCACCTGTCGTAGTTTCAGGAGATCCATATCCTGTCATTCCTATTTTCATTCTAATTTGATTGATAAAGATAACAGTTACATTCATTTTACTCATGATACCAGTGATTTTTCTAAGAGCCTTTGACATAAGTCTTGCTTGAACACCAACTTGTTGATCATCCATATCACCATCTATTTCTACTTTTGGAGTCAATGCTGCAACAGAATCCACAACTATCAAGTTTACTGCTCCACTTCGTACCAGTGTTTCTAATATTTCAAGTGCTTGTTCACCATAATCTGGTTGTGAAACTAAAAGGTTTTCTGTATCAACGCCAATATCTTTTGCATATTTTACATCAAGTGCGTGTTCAGCATCAATAAATGCACAAATCCCACCTTGTCTTTGGCATTCCGCTACAGCATGCAATGTAAGTGTAGTTTTTCCTGAACTTTCAGGTCCATAGATCTCAATTACCCTTCCTTTTGGAAGCCCACCAACACCAAGAGCCAAATCAAGTCCAAGTGACCCTGTACTAATCGCTTCTACTGGCTCAACTGCTTTATCTCCAAGTCTTACAAGTGTCCCTTTTCCAAATGCTTTGTCCATTTGTTTAATCGCTAAATCTAGTGCTTTTTTTTGATCTTCAGTCATGTTTATTCTCGCTTTTTTTAATTTTTAGTACTTATTTCGTTTTTTGTAATCGAATCTTATCATAAAAGATTTTGAAATCTAAAAAATATGACAAATTGACATACTTTTTTAAAAACTTTTCTGTTTTAGTGTAGTTTCTTCTTTCTTATACTCACTCATATACAGAGAAATAAGGTTATAAAATCTAGCACTGTGGTTTTTTTCTTCAATATGACACAACTCATGTAAAACTACATATCGAATAGTATTTATAGGAAATTGTAGTAGCATATAATTGATAGAGATATCATTTTTATAACTACAACTTCCCCATTGTTTTTTTGCATATCTATATGAAATATTTTCCGGATATAATTTTGTTGTATGGCACATCTCATCAAAGATGGGATCAATCACTTTCATCGCCATTTTTTTATAAAAAGCTTTTAATCCATCCACGAATAGATCATATTCTTTTGTTACATCTACACTACTATTGTGATAAAAATAGAACTTATCATCTTCAAATGTAACTTTTATATTTTTAATTTTCTCATCGACAATCAATTCAAGTGGATATTTTTCACCAAGATAAGGGATCTCACCACCACATATAAAATCAAATTTATTTTTAGCAGGGACTTTTTGTATAGATCGAAGAATCCAATCTTTATGATTTAAGATAATTTCTCGTATCTGATTAGATTTAAATTTCAGAGGTGTCTTAATAATGATCTCATTACTATTTTCTAAAGAAAGAGTGATTCGCTTGATCCGCTTATCACTCCTATGAATAACATTTATTGTTGTATCGTCTAGTCTTATTTCCATTGTGGAACTTTACGATATCTTCACTTTAATCTCCCCATAACTATAGTCAAACTCTACACTATTTCCCTCTTTTACTTGATCTTCTAAAATAAGTTCAGCAAGTTTATCTTCAACAATCTCATATAAAGCTCGTTTAAGTGGTCTTGCTCCATAATCAGGGTCAAATCCAACACTTGCAATATACTCTTTTGCATTTGGAGTAAGAGAAATTTTAATATTTCTTGCCTCAACTTTTTTAGCAATTGATGCAAACATAATATCAACAATATTTGTAATCGCTTCAAGATTCAGTGCATCAAAAATAACGATATCATCAAGTCTATTTAAAAACTCTGGTTTGAAATGCCCTTTGAGTTCCCCCATAACTTCTGTTTTTCTTTGTTCTTTGTCTTTGATATTAATAATCTTACTACTTCCAATATTTGATGTTAAGATGATGATAGTATTTTTAAAATCAACAGTAACCCCTTTATTATCAGTAAGTCGTCCATCATCAAGCACTTGTAAAAGAATATTAAACACATCAATATGAGCTTTTTCTATCTCATCAAAAAGTACAACACTGTATGGTTTTCTTCGCACAGCTTCAGTAAGTTGTCCCCCTTCATCATATCCAACATATCCAGCAGGTGCACCTACAAGTTTGCTCACTGAGTGTTTTTCCATATATTCGCTCATATCAAATCTTATAAGTGATTTTTCATTGTCAAATAAAAATCTAGCCAATGTTT
This sequence comes from uncultured Arcobacter sp., assembly GCA_937860115.1. Taxonomy (GTDB): domain Bacteria; phylum Campylobacterota; class Campylobacteria; order Campylobacterales; family Arcobacteraceae; genus CAIJNA01. The sequence goes on from CALMBI010000101.1 coordinate 25,995, forward strand.
TAGCCGACTCAGTTTTTCCAACCCCTGTTGGTCCTAGGAACATAAAGCTTCCAATTGGTTTATTATCACTACTTAGCCCTGCTTTATTTCTTTTTATCGCTCTTGCTATGGCATGGATCGCTTCATCTTGACCAATAACCTCTTTTTTAAGAACATCTTCAACACCTAAAATTCTTTGTTTCTCAGTTGTAAGCATTTTATTTACAGGGATTCCTGTCCAACGGCTAACAATACTAGCGATAGACTCTTCACTTACAAAGTTTCGTAAAAGTGTCCCTGATTCTTCCATCTTAGCCCAAGTATTTTCATACTCTTTGATTTGTGTTTCTAGTGCTGGGATATCTCCATATTCGATTTTTGCAGCCTCTTCAAATCTACTCTCTCTTTTAGCTCTCTCTGCTTTTGTTCTCAGTTCATCTATTTGGATTTTAAGTGCCGAAATCCCATTAAATGTTTTTTTCTCATTTTCAAATTGGTTTTCTAATTTTCTTTTCTCTTCATTTTTATCGGCTAACTCTTTTTCAATCTCACCGATTCTTGAACTATTTTTATCACTTTTCTCCATTTTAAGTGCTTCTTTTTCAACTTCTAAAGTGCTGATTTGTCGCTTGATTATAGATAATGGTGTTGGTTCACTTTCTATTTGCATTTTCAGTTCTGCCGCTGCTTCATCTATTAAATCTATCGCTTTATCTGGTAAAAATCTATCAGTGATATATCTATCACTTAGTTTTGCAGCAGCTACTAATGCACTATCATTAATTGTAACATTATGATGCGTTTCTAATTTCTCTTTTATCCCTCTTAGGATTTGTAAAGCTTCATTTACAGATGGCTCATCCACTTTAACAGGTTGAAATCTTCTTTGCATCGCTGCATCTTTTTCAAAATATTTTCTATATTCTTTTAAAGTTGTTGCTCCAATTGTATGGAGTTCACCCCTTGCAAGTGCTGGTTTTAGAATATTTGCTGCATCCATAGACCCTTCACTTGCCCCTGCTCCTATAATTGTATGAATCTCATCTATAAAAAGGATAATATTTCCAGCTTTTTGCACCTCTTTTATAACCGCTTTTAATCTATCTTCAAACTCCCCTCTATATTTTGCCCCAGCTATAAGTGAGCTCATATCAAGGCTAATAACTTTCTTGTTCATTAGGCTTGTAGGTACATCTTTATTGACTATTCTTTGAGCTAACCCTTCAGCAATTGCAGTTTTTCCAGTCCCTGGTTCCCCTAGTAAAATTGGATTGTTTTTTGTTTTTCTTATTAAGATTTGCATCATTCGACTAATTTGTTCATCTCTTCCTATTACTGGGTCAAGTTTCCCATCAATTGCCATTTTATTTAGGTCAATCCCATATTTTCCTAACGCTTCAAGATTATCATCACTACTTTGACTATCAACTTTTGCTCCACCTCTTATGCTTTCAAGTTCTTTTTTGATTTCAGTTAAATCTACATATTTTCCTAAAATTTGTTTAAATGTTGTCTCTTGTAAGTTTGCAATAATCCAAGTATCAACAGCCAAAAAGCTATCTCCCATTGAACTCATTTGACCCTCTGCTTTTTGTAAGCTATTTACTACATTTCGCCCCATTTTGATATTTTCTTTTGTAAGGCTTGAAACTTGTGGCAATTTAGCTGCTACACTTTTTGCTTCAAGTTCTATTGCTGTTTTATCAATATTCATCTTATTTAAAAGTTGATTTAAAAGACTGCTTGTATTGGTTAAAAGTCCCCAAATTATATGAACTATCTCAACCTCTTGATTTTTATTGTGTAAAGCTAGGCTTAACCCTGATTCTATTGTTTCTCTCATTTGATTTGTTAATTTTTCAAAAATGTTATTCATATTATCTCTCCATATTATTTTATTTTTAGCACTCAAAGTACTTGAGTGCTAATATTGGAATTGTATCAGATATAAAGATGATTTGTCAAGAGGGAAAACCCTCTTTTTTAGAAAAAAGAAAATCAAATAATTTTTGAAATTATTTCGTTATTTTCTTCGATTTGAAATTTTTTCTTTGAAAGTTTTGAGATCAAGATAAAAAAGAGTGGGATAAATACAATAGCTAAAAATGTTGCACTTAGCATTCCACCTATTACGCCTGTACCAATAGAGTGTCTACTTCCAGCCCCAGCTCCACTACTTATAGCAAGTGGTAAAACTCCCAAAGTGAATGCAAGTGATGTCATAATGATAGGTCTTAATCTTATTTTTGAAGCTTCGATAGCTGATTCTATAAGTCCCATCCCCTCTTTTTGTTTTTGAAGAGCAAACTCTACGATAAGGATAGCATTTTTTGCAGCAAGCCCAGCAAGTACAAGAAGTCCGATTTGGAAATAGATATCATTTTCTAGCCCTCTTAAGCCTGTAGCCAAAACTGCTCCAAAAATAGCAAAAGGGACAGCCATGATAACAGAAACTGGTAACAACCATCTACCATATTGCGCCGCTAAGATCAAGAAAAGTAATATAAGCCCAAGAATAAATGCTCGAGAACTACTACTTGCTACCCTTTTTTCTTGGTAGGCTGTACCTACCCAACTGATAGTATATTGAGGTGGTAGCACTTCATTTGCAACCTCTTCGATAGCTTTTAGTGCATCACCTGAGCTATATCCCATCGCTGGTTGCCCAGCTACTTTTGCTGCTTGTAAAAGATTAAATCTCTCAACTAAATCAGCCCCTACAATTTTTTCTATCGTTACAAATGAGTCAATAGGAAGAAGTTCTCCTGTTTTATTTTTTACATAGATATATTTAAGATCCTCTACATCTTTTCTAAATTCGCTAGAAGCTTGGATATTTACTTTGTAAGTTCTCCCATAAAGACTAAAGTCATTGATATAAAAGCTCCCTAAATTTGCATTGATAGTAGCATAGATATCGGAGAGATTTACCCCTTTAGCTTTTATCTTTTCGATATCCACTGACATCTTATATTGGGGAATATTAGCATTAAGTGTTGAACGAACACCTTGCAATTCTGGTCTCTCTTTTGCTTTTTCCAAGAGTAAATTGATATAACGACTAAGTTCAGCTGTACCCGATCCACCTCTATCTTGCACATACATCTCAAATCCACCAGCGATACTCATCCCCATAATTGGTGGTGGTAATACTCCAAATGAAAATCCATCACTTGTTCTCATAGCTTGCATATTGAGTGTTTGTAAAATAGTACTTGCATGATGTTCCATTCCAGGTCTTTCATCCCAAGGTTTTAGTTTTACAATTGTAGCTGCTGCAAATGTTCGTTCACTAAATGTTGCAAAATCAATACCCGCTAAAGTGATCACATCTGCCACATCAGGATGAGCTAAAATCATTGTATTGAGTTCGCTTGTAAGTGCTTCTGTTCTACTGAGAGCTGATCCAGGAGGATTGTAGTTAAAAAGGAAGATCGTCCCTTGATCCTCTTGTGGTACAAGTCCTGTTTTAAGTGACTTTAACATATCGTAAGAAACAAATACAAGTCCTCCGAAAAGAAGCATCGTTAAAAAATTTCGTATTTCAAGCACTATTTAGAAAACTATTTAAAATAGCCTCCAAATA
>CALMBI010000102.1 GCA_937860115.1 uncultured Arcobacter sp.
TGTCGATTATATCAAAAAGATTCAAAAATATTATGATAGAATCTTTGATATTTTTAAAAGGGGTCATTTTATGAAAAAGATATTTTTGGCAACAACGTTACTTGTAGCTACATATATACATGCGATCGAATTTGGAACACTAGCAACTGCTTCAAAAACAGGGAAATATTACAAGCTTGGAAATGACATTAGTTCCCTTTTAAAAAACTACAATATCAATCTTACTCCTATCACCACAGGTGGAAGTTATGAAAATATGTCGATTATGAATGGCAAATTTATAGAGGATAAAAACACTTTTTTGCGATAGTCCAAAAAGATGTGATTTCATACTACAACTACCTTCAATACACCAACAATAACGCAAGTATTTTAGATAAAATCCCAGCTGTTTTATCACTTGGTTTAGAGCAGATCCATCTTATTACTTTAGCTGGAGTTGATTATGACTATGATCAAGAAAAACATTTAAAGTGTGGTGTGGTGATGAAAATGGTGGAAGTTGTGTCACTGCTAAATATATCGAAAAAGCTTACAATTTTGAATTTGTTTATGTCAATGCAAAAAAAGAGAACTGATTTGAAAGACTTAAAGATGGTACAGTTGACATTGTTATCTCTGTTATAGAATCACCTGCAAACGATTTTCTTGATCTTAAAGGATTTCAACTTATCGATCTTCCAACAAACTTTATCATGGAAGATATGTATGCACATAGTGTGATCACTAAAAAAGATTATCCATGGATAGAAGAGGATATCCACGCTTTTTCTGTGCCACGTGCACTTATCACAAATCTAACCGATGAAAAATACAATCCAATCATAGAAAACTTTGTAAAAATTATGGTTTTAAATAAGCCTTATCTAGGCAAAACATATGGGGAGTATTGGGATAAGATAGATTTTGGCTATACATCATTTAAAAAGATCTCAAAAGTTGCAAAAGACACCGTTTCTAAAACTTTAGAAAGATAGATTATAAATCTATCTTTTAAAATCTATATCGCAATCCAAAAGAGGTATATCTTTGTAGATAATTGATCGTATCGTTAGCTATAAGATTTGCAACAGGATCCGCATTTGCCTCTGCATCCCTTACATCTGTATGATAATTTTTCAGTTTTGTCTTTTTCATATAACTTGTAACAAACATTGAAAAATCTTTCCAATAAGCTTCAGCTGTGATCTTATATCCATAGCCATATCCTTTAAATTTTCCACTTTCTACTTGTTGATTGATTCTTTTTACATCTGCTATTGATCTATATATACTTTGGAAAACCACTGTATTATTCTCATCTGTTGTATAAAAATTTGCCTCTCCATCACTAAAATCATGTTGTTCATAAGAAGCGATCGCTACTCCATATAATCTAAACATAGATTGAGCGTTGAATGAACCAGCAACACCATAAAAATAATCCTCACCAGCAATAGCATACTCTTTGATACTATTGTAAAGATTTTCACTAGATAAAATATATTTTTCATACCTATTTTTTCTATACACTGTGTCTGTCGTAGTTGCTGTTTCACTATCTGGACTCAAAAAAGTCTCTGTTGCAGTTGATCTTTGAGTACTTTGTTCTATTGTCAAAATATCATAAATCGTATATTTTGTAGTTTCTGTATTGATTGTCCGAGAACCATACTCTATACTCGTATCATCTTTTTGATACCCTAAGAATTTTGTTTTATCTGATCCGATATAGATCTCTTTTGTTTCATAATTATCAGGCTTAACGATCATATTTTTAGAATAATTAAATCCTATAATACTATTAAAATTTCCACTAGCTTTCAATTCTGGAAAACTTAACTCTTTTTCTAATTTTTGTGTCTTATTGATATCCTCAAAAAAATAATCCTCAAATCTGTAATTTGTTTTTGTTTCGATTGAAAGATCTAA
>CALMBI010000103.1 GCA_937860115.1 uncultured Arcobacter sp.
AATATTTGTAGATATAGATGATTTTATGAAAGAATATGAACCAATAATAAATAAAGGCTTAATGAAAAAAATGATGCTAGCTTAACCGAGATTCACGTTAACTAATATTTAAGGTTAATGCAATCTCATCACAAATAGGAAAATGTTTGCATTTGATACAATCAGCCCAAATTTTAGTCTCAGGAATAGATTCTTTTGCTATCACTTTAAAGCCATATTTTTCAAACAATTTTTGCTGATAGGTAAGTACTAAAATTGATTCTAAATGATAAAATTTCGCTTCATCTATAGCTTTTTCTATAAGTGTACCACCTATCCCGTTTTTTCTATATTCTGAATCAACAACTAAACTTCTAATCTCACACAACTTATCAGTATGAATATGAACAGCTACAAATCCAACTATTTTAACTCCATCATACGCTATGATGTATGATCTAATCGTAGTTGCCATCTCTGATGAGTTTCTTTCAAGTATATTTCCATTTTTTACTTCTTGGGCAACAAGTTGTTGCATAAGTGGAATATCTAAGAGAGTTGGTTTCACAAAATTTATCATACTATTTTCCAAATAGATACTCAGACAAACTACTCTCTAAGTGATCAATTCCCCTATTTTTTAAATTAGATATAAAGATCCCCTGTGGATATTTAGTTTTTAGTTTTTGAAGCTCTGATTGGGTGAGTTTATCTGTTTTTGTAAATGCATTAATGATCAACTGATCCCCACGTTTGATATAATTTAAAAACTCATCAACACTCTTATCTATATCTAATTGACTATGTCTTGAGTCAATAAGATGAACAAAGATTTGAAGATTTGGTCTTTTTTCCAAAAATTCTGTTAAATTTTTATTCCAATCTTTTTTCAGTGATTTTGATACTTTTGCATATCCAAAACCAGGGAGATCAACAAATCTTGCGTATCTATATTCTAGCTCCTGAGATCTATCATCTTTAAATGTAACATCAAAAAAATTGATCAGTTGCGTTTTACCTGGAGTCGATGATGATTTAGCAAGCGACTTTCTTTTTGTTAATGAATTTAAAAGGGAACTTTTCCCAACATTACTTCTTCCAATAAATGCGATCTCTGCAATATCAGGATTTGGGCATTCTGTTAAATTTGAAGCTGATGTTGCAAATTTTGCATCGATAATTCTCATTTAATTAGCCTCCATTTTAAATTTAAATTGCACAGGTTTATTTTTTCCACCATCTATATTTGTATTTTCATTTTTTGCATCATAGTGAATTTTTTCACCTTTTATGATCTTTTGTCCAACTGTATCTTCCAAGTAGCCATTGCCAATTATTTCATAAATCATTGTATCTACATTAAATCTAATTTGATCACCTTTTCCTATCATAAGAGTATCTGGCCTTTTTAATTTTATATTCACGTGTCCTGTAGCAATATAGCTTTGAATGTCAGTTTTATTTCCATTTCCACTATTATTAGTGTGTACAACTAATTTATCACAGTAAAGTGTATCAGAACCTTTAATCATCGAAACTTGTCCTGTGAAAATAATAATATTTTTTGATTTATCTGCACTAAAATTATTTGCTTTTATATCAACATCAGTCTCTGCACTAAAAAGTAAAGTTATGCTAAGCATCAAAACAATCAAAAATTTCATTGCTATAAATCCTTCTTATTTATTTGAAAATGAACATTACTACCACTAATCGAATAATCATTTTGACTCAAATATAAATTTTTTCCGCTGAATCTACTATTTTTATATTTAAATACGAATGGCGCTTGATTGGAAGCTATTTTCTCTTTTGCATTGTATAGTAATTGATTTGTATTGAGCTCAATATCTTCATCACGTTTGAAAATAACATTTTCTTTAAAACTATATAGATCATTTTCTCTAATCAATTTTTGAGATAAAATTGTATCAGAATTATGATTAGCATTTCTAACTCTCAAAAATGCAGCGCTCATATCATCTTTGGATTCATATTTTTTATATTCACCCACTACAAGCATTTTATCAATTTTTTGATCATCTATTTCAAATAGTGTCGCATTAATAAAACTTATTTGTGGCACTTCGTTTTTTGATTGTTCCATTTTTTGTAGTATCACACTTTTATCAACGAATAAAAATGGACTCATAATCAAAAGAAAAATAAAAAACTTTAAAGCCATAAGCTCTTTAACTCTAAGTTATGTGATTTTAAAACTGCTTCGATCATCTCTCTTGCAGCACCATTGCCACCACTTTTTTTACTCACAAACGAGACAATATTTTTCACCTCATCACTCGCATCACTTGGACAAAATGAAAGTTTTACCGACTGAAGCATTTTAATATCATTTAAATCATCTCCAATAGCTGCTACATTTGCTAAAGTCAAATTTTCTTTTTTTAAAATTTCATCTAAGATAATTGTTTTATCTTTTACCCCTTGATAGATATATTCAACACCAAGTTCAGCTCCTCTTCTATCAACAATAGGAGAGTTTCTCCCTGTAATAAATGCAGCTTTAAAACCAAATTTTTTTGTCCAAGCTTCTATCGCCATCCCATCTTTTACATCAAATGATTTTGTCTCGACTCCATTTGCATCATAAGTAATTTTCCCATTTGTAAGTGTTCCATCTATATCAAATACAAGTAACTTTATCATAAAACACCCTTTGTGCTAGGTATTCCTATCTTTTTATTTTCTACTAATGATCTTCGAAGAGCTACTGCAAATGCTTTAAAAGCAGCTTCTATAATATGATGTTTGTTTGATCCACGATCAAAAATAATATGGCAAGTGATTCCACTATTCATAATAAGTGCATGGAAAAACTCCTCCACAAGTTCCACATCAAAATTACCCACTTTTCCCAAAAGTGGAACTTTATAGACTAAATATGGTCTATTTGATAAATCAAGTGCACATGTCACACTCGCTTCATCCATCACAACAGTTGCATTTCCATATCTTTCGACCTCTTTAATTGGAAAAATCTCTTTTTTCAGTGCTTGACCAATTACTATTCCACAATCTTCAACACTATGATGATCATCAATATGGGTATCCCCTGTGCATTTGATATCCAATGCAATTCCACTGTGCTTTGATAATGCTTCAAGCATATGATCCAAAAATCCAACACCTGTATTAATGTGACTATCAAAACTTTTTTCCACATCAAGTTTACATTGTATTGAGGTCTCTTTTGTTTCTCTATTTAGTTCTGTCATTGTATTATTTTCCTTTATTGTGCAATTATTGTAGCATCCAAGATCCCATTTGTTTTTTTGAAATCATTTGCTTCAGATTCACTTTTAAATCCACTTATCCAAACACGATTAATTGTAGTTCCATCACTCATTGTTTGTTTGATAATCGCTTTATAGTTACCACCTAAAATCGTGTTATTAAATTTATCTCTTGTTATTTTAGCACCATTAAGATTTGAAAATGCTCCAATTTGTAAATAGTAACTTCCAATCTCCTCGTGCTCTTTTTTCTCTTGCGGAGTTACTGCAACTTTAGAATGAAATCCAACGACTGTTAATTTTACTTCTGCTGTACCTTTTGCTACCATATCTATCTCTCTAGCTGCACTATTTGAAAGATCTATAATTCTTCCTTCAACAAATGGACCACGATCGTTAATCCTCACAACAACTGATTTGCCATTTTCTTTATTATAAACATTCACCATTGTATTCATAGGAAGTGTTTTTGATGCAGCTGTATATCCAAACATATCATACATCTCCCCATTTGATGTCTGTTTTGCATGAAAATCTGGCCCATACCAGGAAGCGATCCCTTCAAACTCTTCACCAATCGATGTCTGTGTTGGATAATATGTTTTTCCTAAAACCTCATAAGGTCTCATTGTCGCTTTATGCATTGCAGGAGAATCTTTTATCTCTTGATTCTCTATTTTTTGATAACCTGAGCTATTTTTATAGCTTTTAGAAGAATAATTCCCAGATGAATATCTTTTTTGACATCCAGTAAATAAAATCATAAAGATCAAAAATATTATTAATTTATTGTACTTTAATAACAAGTGTATCTCCTTTTTTTACTTTTTGTGATTTCAGTCCATTATCTTTCATTAATTGTTGTGTAGTTGTTCCAAATTGTTTTGCAATTTTCGCAAGATTATCCCCTTTTTTAACAACATATGTTTTTACATAATCTGATTGTATATTATTCAAATCATCTTCAAGATTACTTTTTTTATTCGCATGGAATGTTGCAAGATTCGATTTTGGTATATATAATTGTGTTTTTTTCTCACTTGGTGGAGTGATATTTTTTTTCAAATGAGGATTGAGTTCTTTTAACTGATTTGTTGAGACACCAGCAAGATTTGCAATATTTTTCAGTAACATACCACCTGAAACATCAACTCTTGCTAAATTTGAGCCTGTTCCTTCATTGATTACTTTTTTATCATTTACAAACATATCGCTATTATTATTATTCATCATAGCAAGTGTGATTATTTTTTTTATATAATTTCTACTTTCTGGCGGAAGATATTGTCTTTCAACATTCTCTTGTACACTTAAAAGATGATTGATCGTTGGTTTGTATTTCCACTCTTTTACAACATCATATATCTTTCTAACTTCAGTATACTTAACCCTTTTTTGTTGATATTTTTTGAGGGTATCTTTAAATCCTTGAATCATTTTATCATTATTACAATCATTATCCTCACAATACATATCGATTGTAGCTCGTGTTATCGCTTCAATAACTCTTGCATCTCCAGCATTATACGAAAGTGCAGCAAGATACCATGATCCAAAAATTTTATGCAGTCTTGTTAAATACTTTACTGCTGCTTCTGTTGATTTAATAAAATCCATTCGCTCATCAACATACTTATTTTTTTTTAATCCTAATGCTTTTGCAGTACCAGGCATAAATTGCCATAATCCTAAAGCTTTTTTATTTGATTGTGCTTCTAAAACAAAATTAGACTCTGCCATAGCCATATACAAAAAAACCGATGGTACATCATTTTCTTTGAGAATGTTCTTGATTTCAGGTATATAATCTCCACCATTATTTAACGTTTTGATATAACTATTCTCATATCGAGTGGAGTATTTATTATAAAACTCTTGAAAATTTCGATCTTTGATATAGGAAGTTTCTATATCTAGATCTTTTAATACATCAAGATCATCTTTTACAAACTCATTACTTACCATTGTTGCTGATAAATGTATAAAGCAAAATAGACTAAGAACGAGTTTTTTCAAAAGATGAGTTCCTACATATATTTTTTTAATACTTGTGGAATATTTATTGTTCCATCTTCATTTTGATGATTTTCTAAAATAGCTACAAGTGTTCTTCCAACTGCTAAACTTGAACCATTGAGAGTATGACAAAGGATATTCTTTTTATCCTCTTTATATCTAATTTTAGCTCGTCTTGCTTGGAAATCATTTGTATTACTAATAGAACTTATCTCTCTATATTTTCCTTGTCCAGGAAGCCACACTTCAAGATCAATCGTGACAGCTGCCCCAAATCCAAGATCTCCTGTACACAGTTGTACTTTTTGATGTGGAAGTTCAAGGGATCTAAGTAGATCACTTGCACACTGCACCATTTTAGCAAACACCTCAGATGATTGTTCTGGTTTTGTGATAGCCACAAGTTCTACTTTATCAAACTGATGTTGTCGTATCATCCCTCTTGTATCCCTTCCAGCACTTCCTGCTTCTTTTCTAAAACATGGGGTATATGAAGTAAGTAAAATTGGTAACTCTTCGCTTGATAAAATCTCATTATTGAAAAGGTTTGTAAGTTGTACTTCAGCTGTTGGGATAAGATATAAATCTTCCCCTTCAATCTTAAATAGATCCTCTTCAAATTTTGGCAACTGTCCAGTACCAATAAGTGTATTAGTGTTTGCCATAAAAGGAACATACCACTCAGTAAATCCTCTCTCACGATTAAAATCTAAGAAATAGTTGATTAAAGCTCGCTCTAATCTAGCTCCAATTCCGCTTAATGCTGAAAATCTACTTTTAGCTAGTTTTACACCTCTTTCAAAATCGATAATTCCAAGATTTTCACCTATCTCCCAATGCTCTTTTGGGGTAAATGAAAACTCTTTTGGAGTAAGAATTTTTTCCAAAATGACATTTTCTTCTTCATCTTTTCCATCTGGTACATCACTATTTGGAATATTTGGGATAGCAAGTAAAATAGCCTCTAACTCTTTCTCTTCAAGTTGTACTTCATTTTCTAGTTGTGTTCTTTTCTCTTTAAGTTCATCAATAGTGGTTTTGAGTGTTGAAACATCTTTACCCTCTTTTTTGTAAACTCCAAATTGTGATGATAGTGTATTTTGTTCAGCTTGTAAAGACTCCATTTGTTGTCTTTTTGTTTTTGTTTCTAAAAGTTTTAATTTTAGATTTGCTAAAAATTCCCCATCAACTTTCTTTTTTTGAAGTTGAGCACTTACGCTATCAAAATCATTTTGAAGTAACTTAATATCGATCATTAATTCAATTCCATTTTAATAAGCATAGTATCACCCTCTTCAACTACACTAAAATTGTGTTTTTGACAAAAAGTTTCATTCATATCTTCAC
>CALMBI010000104.1 GCA_937860115.1 uncultured Arcobacter sp.
TCATTAAATGACTGTCTGTTTTTTAGTTTTGTAAGATGATCAACATAAGATGAATTTTGCAATTCATTGAGTACATACTTAGTATAAAGTACTCCTGTAATTTCATCTAAAAATGTATTCAAATAGACTTTTTCAAAACTATTAAGATGCTCATTATTCAAATAAAATTCCAGTGAACCAATCTCATCCAAAGGATGAATAAATTTGTATTCATAGGTTTTATTCTCTTCACCACCTATAAATTTAGTCTCTTTAATATGATGCATATTTTGCACTATCTTATAGTTAATGATACGAAAATGTTTGCTTAAAAAATTGGCTATTTTTCTATATACGATTGTAATATCTTTTGTGTAAAGTAGTTCAACTTTAAAATGATTAACTCTTGTAAGATCATCAATAACTTTTTTTTACAAAACCAATATGTTGTTTATCAACAATCTCTTCAAGTTCATTAATCAATGTTTTATAAGGCTTTGCATCAATCATTCTATTTGTTTCCATCTCTTACCTACTTTATTTAAATATTGCTTTGTTTATATTTTTTTCAATCTCAAAATTATTGATTTCGATCCAATCACCAATAAGATCAGCTTCACTTAAAACCTCAATCTGATTGAAATATTGATCGTATCCTAAAAATTTTCCATCTTTTTCTTGTTCTATCAAAACTTCAAGTTTTGTTTTTGACTTTCTAAAATTATAATTTTTTTCTTCTATAAGCTCAATTAACTGAGCCAATCTTTTTTTAGCAATATCCCCACTTACTTGTCCACTCATAGTAGCACTTGGGGTTCCATCTCTTTTACTATAAGTAAATCCATGAAGATGTGTGATAGGAAATTTTTTCATATTTTCCATCGCACTTTGCCAAATTGCATCACTCTCCCCTGGATGTCCAACGATAAAATCAGTCCCCAAAGCATACCCTTTTGATGCAATATATTCAAACAGTTCCAAATCACTTTTAAGTTTATTTCTTCTATTCATCACATTTAACATCTCTTTTGTTGTATGTTGGAGAGCAATATGGAGATGTTTAGCCATCCAAGGTTCATCTAAAAGCTCTTTAAATTGCTCCGTTATCTGAATAGGCTCAACACTTCCAAGGCGAATTCTTCTTACACCCTTGATTTGTGATATTTTTTGAAGTAGTAGCGCTAAACCATCTTTCCCATCTACCCCTTTTCCATAACTGCCCAAATTTGTCCCAGTGAGGATAAATTCCCCAAATCCATTTGAAGCAAGGAGCTTTACTTGTTCTAAAATCTTCTCTTCACTATAACTTCGTGAATCTCCCCTCACATAAGGGATAATACAATAACTACAACGAAAATCACACCCTTCTTGAATCTTGATAAATGCTCTACTCTTACCAAGCATTTGCTCAATAATCGTCTCATCGATATGATTTAGATCCCCCGCTTCAAAAAATCGCTCATTTTTTAAAAGGAGTTGATTGATATTCTCTTTTTCACTTGCTCCAAAAAGGGCATCGATTTTATTTTCTTTAAAAAGTTTTTCACCCTTCGTCCAAACACCACATCCAGTAAAAATTATACGAGGATTTTTTGGCGATTTTTTAAGACTATTGATATATCCTCTAGCAGTACTATCAGCACTATTGGTTACTGTACAAGAGTTGATAACTACAATATCTGCTTCAAATTCATCTAAAGTTGTCTCAAAATCTTCCAACTTTGACATCATTATTTGACTATCGACTACATTAGTACGACACCCAAAGGTTTTAAAATATACTTTTTGTTTCATGGATGTAAACTAGGTCCATCAAAAAGTCCATGTGCAGTTCCACCTGGTAAAAGTCCTTCAGCTCCCACTTGTGTATTTGATACTCTCAGTGTTTGTGTTGGGTAAGCAATTTGGATATCGTCATGTTTTAAATATGCATCTAATATCTCCATACTTATTTTACTTCGAAGTCCTAAAGTGGCGTATGAATTTGTATAATACCAAGCTGATATTACTATTCCGTAAGGTTCAGTAAATGCAAATACTCTAGGATCAGGATTTGTACTTCTTAATACATATCTTGATTTGAGTTTTGACATCCTTTTTTTTGTTAGTTCTACAAACCCTTTTGAATGTTTAGTAGTGAGCTGTGTTGCTATCTCTATTGCTTTTTGATGATTTGATTCAAAAGTGATAGCAATATCTATCCCATCCCATACAGTTCGCAATCCATCATATGTATAGTTTGCTATAAGATCTGTAAAGATATAGTTGTTTGGTACAAAAAATACCCTTCCAGATCTTCTTGTTTTTATATAGGTAGTAAGAGTAATATCTTCCCTCACTGTCATTTTAAAAAGTGAAATATCAAGTACATCTCCTACAAGCTCTGTGTTATCTCTATTTACTTTTATTCTGTCCCCTACTCTTACAGCTCCACTTGTCATAATAACAAACCATCCAAAAATTGACATAAACCAATCTTTAAGTGCGATTGCAATACCAGCTGATGCAAATCCAAGTACTGTTACAAGATACGATGCATTTTCAATATATGAAAAAAGAAAAATAATTAAAATAATAAAAATAAGTAAA
>CALMBI010000105.1 GCA_937860115.1 uncultured Arcobacter sp.
TATTTTTCATCTTCTATCTCCATATATCGTAAATTAGCAGTTCCATCTAATCTTTTTTCGATACTTTTTTTATAATTTTTTGATAATGAGGTAATTTCTAAGATTTTCAAAAGGGTACTTTTATATTCTGTTGGTTCCCTAAAAGCTTGATTTGCCTCTTGTATAGAGATTTTTATCATTTCATTTGAGATGATTTCTATACTATCCCCTTGCTTTATTGTCCCCATTTTCAGCACATGATAGTACCACCCTGTAAGTCCACTCTCATAAATCTCTTTGGTAAAATTTTGATTATTGTGATTTCTTGCTATTTTCCAGCATGGTTTTCGAGGTTGTGATACTTGTAAAGTAACACCACCAATAATATGGATATCTCCTAAAAAAACTGTCGTTTCATCAAGTCCACTTATTGTTAGGTTTTCAGCTAATGCTCCAAATGGCAAATGTGCAACATCTAAAAATGAACACCAATGGGGATAATTTTCGTAACTATTTGCAAATATCGCTTTTTCTTCCCCTCCGTGACTCTCTTTGTCTGCCACTTCATCCCCAATAAAACCTGTGAGAGTCACCTCTCCCAAAGGGACAACTTTTTTAAAAGAGGCTGTTTCATAGTGTTTAAGAAAAAAATTTGTTTTTGAACTATCTCCAAAACTTTCCACTTTTCCTATTTGAATTGATTTGATAAATGGTTT
Organism: uncultured Arcobacter sp.; assembly: GCA_937860115.1. Lineage (GTDB taxonomy): Bacteria > Campylobacterota > Campylobacteria > Campylobacterales > Arcobacteraceae > CAIJNA01. The sequence goes on from CALMBI010000105.1 coordinate 696, forward strand.
CATTTTAAAACCCCATCAATTTACTTTTTACTTCCTCTGTTGCCATCCCTATATTCCAAGCTGGTTCCCACACTACTTCTACTTCAGCACTTTGTGCAATTGGAATCTCTCTTAAAACCGCTTCTTCTACCCACTGAATAATCATCTGATGCAAAGGGCAAGCCTTTGTACTTAAAGTCATAATCACCCTTACTTCATCTTTTTCATTTGCCGTCGCATCATAAATAAGCCCCATCTCTACAAGATTAAATCCAACTTCTGGGTCATTGACCGTTGCAACTGCTTTAAAAATTTCCTCTTTCGTTATCATCGTCTTCTCCTTATCTAAAATTTATCATAAAAAGGAGGTTTTTAAAGATAAAAATCCCCCCAACAAACAAAAAGCTCACTCCGCTATAAAAGAGCTCGTTATTCAAAAATCCTATCCCAAAGCCACACAGTACAACACCAAAAAGTGTAAAATAAAACTGAAAAGTTGCCCCAAGCTTTGGTACCATATCGGCTAACATAGGTACTTTTTGTTTTCCAATCAGTAGAGAAAATCTTTGATACCACACTAAAAATGGAACAATCTTATAGAGATGCCCAATGATAATATTTCCAATATAACCAAAAAGTAAAATCCATCCAAAAACTAAAAGAATCCTCTCACTTTGAAAAATTAAATAACTCATTCCAAGTAAAAGTGCTATAAATAGAGTTGTGTAGGAGAACACTATCGATTTAAAATAGATATCATTCTCTTTTCTTACTCTTGTTTTATAAATCAAAAATATTTGATACAGATACAAAACAACCGATACGATAATCAAAAGGTACCCTAAAGTTGCAACCAAATCACTTTTAAAAAATATCCCTAAAAGAATAAAAAAAACACTCCCAACAAAACTATACACACTATACTCAACACTTTTCCAACTAAAACTATGAGAGAGCCAAAACATCGGAAGAAGCACCAAACTCATCCCCATAATCGTAATCCCAACATACCCAAAGAAGGTCAAAAAGATATGGGAAAGAAGGTATCTTTCGATTGCTATTTCGATAATTCCACCATAGCCCAACGCCATAATTATCCCAAATAGAAGTCCAAAGAAAAGAAAAATATTTGCTAACAATACAGTTTTCATCACAAAGTTGAGTTTTTTTACTTTTCCAATCGTCATCATTGTTTCAAATAAAAAAATCCCCATCGCTATCAAAACAACAACTCCACCAAAAGGGAGTAACACAGGTGAGAATACAAATCCAATCCCCATAAGGAGAGTTCCAAGAGCCAATAACGGGTAAATTACATGATACAACTCAACCGCAAAATGCCCAACTTCAAGAACAACAGGGACAAGTTGAGCCATCGCTCCAAAAATAATCATCATCACAAATCCAAGTAAAAAGATGTGGATAAATGAAAGAGTAGAAGGGGAAAATTGGGAAAGAGTAGAAACATCTACTCCAAACAATGAAGCAATTCCCCCCATATAAAAAAGTACCCCCAATATAAAATAAGGGGCGATAAGTCTAAATGGTGGTGCGAAATCGGTTGAAACTGCCATTGTAAAACTTTATGAAAACTTTTTAATGGGAACAACCCGTTCCACCACACCCTCTATCACTAAAATCTGTACTACCTCCATCCCCTTTTTTTGTAAAAATGATTTGGAACAACCCATTAGAAAGTTCACTCACTTCGTAATTAAAATCATTTTCAACTTTAGGGAAAAGCCCAGCTGGTGCTTTACTATTTATCATAATAAGTTGTTCACCATCTTTGATAGTTTGAAGTCCAACCATCGCATTTATCATAGGTTCTGGATGTCCACATCTGCTACTATCAAAAGTATAGCAGCTAACTCCATCCTTCTCCTCTTTGAAAAATGGTACAGTTGCACCCTCAAGTGTGATTTCTTGTTTCATTTGCAATCCTTAGTATAAATTTTGTTTTCGAAGTATATAGTTTTTTGAAATTCGATTGATTGATATAAATCAATAAAAGGGAGAAAATATTTTTTTCTATCTATTATTACTGCACCGTCAAATAATCTGAAATTTTCTCAAAGAGAGTGCTTTGCACAAGAGTAGTTTTATCTATTTAATTGGTGTGGTAATAATGTATGTGTATTATAATTCAATACAAAACAAACGAAAGAGGATAGCCTAAAAATTTCTAAATTTGATAGAGAAAGGAACTTCTATCTTATCCCCTAAAATATAGGATAGATTGAGTTTATTATTACTTTCAAGTTTTCCTATAGTCTCTTTTGTAGCGATAAAATTTTGCAACGCATAGACCCCTTGATAGTTCAAACCTTGGAGGGTATCTATCATCTCTTCTACATCTGTAAGCTCAAGTAATCTATCGCAAAAAGTGGTTCTCACTTCAAAAGGGAACCCACTTTTTATAAGAAATTGGAGCGTTTTTTCGAAATGTTCAT
>CALMBI010000106.1 GCA_937860115.1 uncultured Arcobacter sp.
AAAGATAAATTCCTTGGAACAAAAGTTGTTGTACCAGATATCACTTTTAAAGACAATTACGAAGTTGATTTAGGAAATAGAAAAGTTGAATTAAAATATTTTGGATATGCACACGAGTTAGATGATATTATGATTTGGCTTCCAAAAGAGAAGATCATGTTTGCTGGAGATTTAGCATTTTATCAAAGAATGTTGCCAATTTTTAAAATCACCTACACAAAAAATTGGCTCAAAATTTGGGAAGAGATAGAAAAAATGGAAGCAAAAATTGTGATCCCTGGGCATGGAGATGTGACAGATATGGATCATGTAAGGGCTCATACAAAAGATTATTTACTTCATATAAGAGAAAAAGTTAGTGAAGTAATAGCAAATGGTGATGGGCAAGAGAAAGCATATCTTATAGATCAATCACCATTTGAAGATCTTGAGGCATTTGAACTTATCTCAAGACTCAATGCTGGGATGTTATTTGAATTGATGGAATTTGAAGAATAATACTAAGTGGAAAAATGGCACAATATCTCCATTAAAGATATAAAGGCTAAAAATGGCACTAAAACTTGAAGATTTGAAAGAAGCACTTGATTGTATCAGTGAAGCTATAGTTGTATCTGATATTATGGGAAAAATGGTACTTATTAATAGAGCTACTATTGAAAAATTAAAGCTTGATAAGAGTGATGAAAATAATAGTAATCTACTTGATTTTATTCCAGAGAGTGAGATTTGGAAGCTGGAACAAGCAAGGCAAAGAACAGATAGTGAATATTATGAGATAGTGCTTAGAAGAAAAAATGGGGATACATTTTCGGCAATTGTGAGTGGAAGAAATATTGTTATTGAAGAGGAAGTATATAGAGTTTCAACTATTTTAGATGTTACACATCTCAAAGAAACAGAAGAGAAACTTTTAGCACAGACAAAAGAACAACTCAAAAATTTGAAAAATCATCTTATCACTAAAGTAACTAAAAATGCTCAAGAGACAAACGATCTCAAAGCAAAACAAAATGAAGAGATCTTCAAAATGGCTACTGATTTGGAATTTTTAAGTCGTCAAAATAAAGATTTTGAAAAGATCATCTTTAACCTTAAAGCAAAAGTGATCAAGCTTGACAAATTAAATGATGAACTTCGGCATGAGATAGTAAAAATCCAAAATGATGCTTTTACTTTTAAAGATCTCCTTGAACTCCAAATAAATAAAGCAAAACAAACAAATGAAAAGTTCTCACTTATTTTAGTAACAATAGATAACTATGAAGAATTGATGGCTACGTTTGAACATAAAAGTAAAATGGATACAATCATAACAGCAACTACACGTTATTTCAAAACAATTTTAAGAAATTTTGATGTGATTCAATATGTTAATGATGGGATGTTTTATATTATAGTGATCAATACTCCAAATCTCAATGTAACACTTTTAACAGAAAATCTCACAAATGATAAAGAGTTACTTGATGGTATGAAGCTCAAATTTACAGCTGGAATGTCGTTTTTTTATAAACATGATTCTGCTGAACAGATCACATACAGATGTATGAAAGATCATCATGAAAGATCAATAGTAAAGAGAGCACTAGATACAAATGGCTAAATATATATTGTTTGATACAGAAACGACAGGGGCAAATGAAGAGGATAGAATCATCCAAATAGGGATGATGATAGTACACAATAAAAGTGAAATAGAGGTATTTGATGAGTTATGTAGTGCACCAATACCTATAAAATTAGAAGCGATGGAAGTGCATAATATTGTTCCTGAGATGATTGAAGGGAAACCAAACTTTGTAGAAACAAATAGTTTTGCAAAACTGAATAATTATAATCATAGTGATAATTATCTTATCGCTCATAATATTAAATTTGATTTAGGAATGCTTATAAAAGAGGGGTTTGAAAATCAATTTACACTTATTGATACTTTACAATGTGCTAAACATCTTTTTAGTGATATGCCATATCATAGATTGCAATATTTACGTTATGCACTTGGATTATATACAACAGAAGAGAAAGCTGCACAAGATCTTGGAATCACAATCAAAGCTCACGATGCGATTGGTGATGTGCTTGTGATGAAACTATTTCTTAGCAAACTTGTCCAAAGGGCAAGTGAAGAGTTTCCAAGTGAAAATCCAATGATAAAACTTGCTGAACTTACTAAAAAACCAGTTTTAGTAAAAACTTTTCGATTTGGAAAATATAAAGGAAGTGATGTAGCAGA
>CALMBI010000107.1 GCA_937860115.1 uncultured Arcobacter sp.
TCGCTAAGTCCATATAATTGTGCAAATAATTTGCTGTATTCTGCTACTCTTTTTAGATGATTTTCTGTCTCTTTACTTCTCGTTTCGCCAATAGCACCTGTATTATCACTTTGTTAATAATTTGATAAATTGGCTAGCTATGATTGTAATAATAAAAGATGTTTTAATGTACAATCATAACTATAAGACATTTGTAAATATTTGGAGTAATAAATATGGCTTTTTATAAATCGTATGGTGCAGCGGGAGAAGTAACTGGCTCTTGCCATTATTTAGAGATTGGAAAAGTGAAAATTTTAATAGATTGTGGTATGTTTCAAGGTGATGAAGAGGAGATGAATCATGAACCATTTGGTTTTAATCCACAAAATATAGATTATCTTATAGTTACTCATGCACACCTTGACCATATTGGAAGAATTCCACTTTTAGTAAAACAAGGCTTTAAAGGAAAAATAATTTCAACGCGAGCAAGTTACAATATAGCACAACTTATGCTCAAAAACTCAGCTGCAATCATTGAAACGCACAAAGAACCAATCTACACTACAAAAGATGTTGATCCAGCTTTAGCTTTATTTGGTACTTTTTTAGAGCCAGACAAAAATTTAAAAATCTCAAAAGAGATAAAAATATCTTTTAAAAATGTGGGACACTTCTTGGGTGCAGTGAGCGTTAAAATCAAATTTTTTGATGAGGGGATTAATAAAAGCGTAGTATTTTCAGGGGATATTGGTCAAAGTAAAAGAATCATAACGGCACCTGTAAAACATTTTAGAAAAGCAAATTATGTATTTGTTGAATCAACTTATGGGCATTCAATCCATCAAAATCTTAGTATTTCCGTCAAAGAATTTAAAAACAAAATCTTAAACACTCTAAACCATGGTGGAACCGTCGTGATCCCATCTTTTGCACTTGAAAGAACTCAAGAGATACTCTTTTTGCTCAAACAACTGAGCGAAAAAGGAAAACTAGAAGGGATACCTGTTTATTTGGATTCACCACTTGCTATAAATGTGACCAAAACATTTAAAAACTATCCTAAGTTATTTAATACAAAAGTAACAAAATATATAAAAAATGGTGATGATCCATTTGATTTTGATGAGCTTATTCAAACATACACAAAAGAAGCATCACAAAAAATAGAATCACACAAGGGTCCTAAAATAATCATCGCAGGAAGTGGAATGTGTCAAGGTGGAAGGGTGAGCTATCATCTTATACGATATCTACAAGATAAAAAGAATTTGGTTCTTTTTGTTGGTTTTCAAGTCCATAGCACCGTTGGAAATAAAGTACTTCATGCAAAACATGAAGCACATATATTAGGTATGAATATACCTGTACATGCGCAAATAAGTTCTGTATCTGGATTTTCAGCTCATGCAGATCAACATGATCTCATAGATTGGCTCAACTATATAAAAGGGGTTAATTGTGTTTATTTAGTACATAGTGAAGAGCCACAACTAAAAGTCCTTAAAGAAAAAGTAAAAACTAAACTACAAAATAAAGTGCATATTGTGAAAATGCATGAACAAATCCATCTATAAACAAGAGTAAAATATGTACCACCTAGAAAAAGAATTTTTAGACAATAAAAATAAAGAAAAAGACACTTGGAGACTTTTTAGAATCTTAGCTGAGTTTACAGAGGTGTTCGATCGTTTAAGCATCCTTCCCCCTGCTATCTCTATCTTTGGGAGTGCAAGAACAAAGCAAGAAAGTGATCCTTATTATGATATAGCAACAAAGATCTCCGAAAAACTTTCACAAGAGGGATACGCAATCATTACTGGTGGCGGTGGTGGAATTATGGAAGCTGCAAATAAAGGGGCTGGAAATTTTTCAGTGGGGCTTAATATCCAACTTCCGCATGAACAAAAAACAAATCCATTTGTCAAAATCTCACTTCACTTTAAATATTTTTTTATTAGAAAAGTAAGTTTTATGAAGTATTCTGTTGGATTTGTAGTGATGCCAGGAGGATTTGGAACGCTCGATGAACTCTCTGAAGCACTATGTCTTGTCCAAACAAAAACTATAGGAAACTTTCCGATAGTACTTTTTGGAACTGATTTTTTCAAGCCTTTAGAAGAATTTATGAAAAAAATGCTAGCCCATGAATATATAGATGAGAGTGACTTAAATTATTTTTTGATTACTGATTCAATCGATGAGGCGGTAGCTTATATCAATAGATGCAGATTTGATAATAAAACAATCGATGAACAACAAGATTGTGGATGTGTAGAGGATTAGTCATTAACGACTAAAATCCTCTAAAGCAACCCCAACTGCTTCATCAAAACTCATCACTTAATCAAGTAAAAGCTCTATAAAAAACTTAGCTCCAAACTCACCATTTTTGACATAAATCTTACCACCAAGACTTTCAGTCACAATCTTATGACAAATATAAAGACCCAAGCCAGTCCCTTTGCTCTTATGCTTTGTTGTGAAATATGGTTCAAAGATATTATTAATGATCTCTTCATTGATCCCTCCACCATTATCTTCTAAAATGATTAAAAGTTGTTTCCCTTTTTGCTCGAGATTAATATCAATTCTAGGATCTTTGATATTTCGTTCAATCATGACATCTTTTGCATTATTGATGATATTTGTGATCACTTGTGCCAATTCACCTTTTGCCATAGTCGCTAGATATGGATTCTCAGGTTGTTCATATTCAACGCTAATATGATTATTTTTAAGACTCGCTCCCATAATAGCTAGAGTTTGAGAAATTATCTCTGATATCGAAACTTGTTTCTGCTCTTTATCACCACTCTCTTTGATAAAATCTCTAAAGATGTCGATCGTTTCAGAGAGGTACTGAGTATTTTGAACGATAAGATTCATATTTGGTTCAATATCCTCATCTTTTAAGATTCCATATTCATGCTTCATCGAAACACCACTCGCACAAGTAGAGATCACAGAACGTGGTTGTCTCCACTGATGAGCGATATTCCCTATCATATTTCCTAAAGATGCCATCTTTTCAGAGTAAAACAACTGACTCTCAATATTTTTAAGATGGGTAATATCAACGAATGTAACAATATGATTTCCATCTTCCAAAGTATCATCGAAATTGATCTCTATATAAAAAATATGTTCTTTTTGATCTTTATCATAAATTTTGACTTGATTATCTTTATGGTTTGGATCTTTTATATATTCAAACCAATTGATTCCATCCATATCTTTTAAAATATAATTTTTCCCTTGTTCAAAAGTAAAATAATCACAAATGCAATTATGCTCATCTTTGAAAGATTCAATAGTCGGGTATCCAAAAAATGATAAAAATGTTTTATTAACTCTTTTTATCTCATAGCCATCTGTAATGATAATAAAAGAGTTTTGAGAATCCAAAATCTTTTGATTATTTCGTAACTCAGTTTGTGCTAATTTTTTGGATAAAAACTCTCGATAGATAAAAAATAAAACAAATACCAAAACAATCATCACAACCACAACAACTTGTTCCATTTCATCAAATCGATATCGAATAAAAGTATCCTCTTTAGAAACAAGCATTACAGCAACGATTTCTCCAGAAAGTCTATTGACAATAGGTACAAACACCACAATCTCATGTTTTTTAGCTAGTTCTACGGTAAATGGGATCCCCATCTGAATCTTTCTTTTAATTTCGTCTGATTGCAAATGGGAAATCTCTATGTGGCTATTTGTCACATGATTATTTGTTAGAGAATTTAAAAGATGCTGATCATATACATACCCATCAATTGGACTCTTTGTATAATCTTTTTTGTTTAAGACAGTCTCGCTTTTTTCAAGGAGATTTGCATTTATAAGGAAATCAACTTTTTTGTATCATAATTTTTCATATAATTATCTACAAAATTTTTTAGATCAAACGAAACTTCTACACTTCCCAAATGTTCTCCAACAGAATCTATAACCGGAAAAACATATCTGTAGCCGTTATATAAAACCCCCTCTTCAAAACCATAAAAAGGTTTGAGATTTTTATTTACATAGACAACACTCTTTCTTATGTCAACCAAACTATCCCCAAACTGCTCTTTTTTATGCATTCGTAAAAAACTTTTTGATTCAGGTGAATGAAAATGAACTTGACGAATATTGTATCTTAGTCCAAGCCGCTTATAAGGTTCCAAAAGAAAACTATATAGTTCCTCTCTTTTTTTGTTCTTTAAAGAGTTGAATCACTTTTGGAGTATTCAAAATTTCATCAAAAATCAGATTTGCAAACTCTTGATTTTTATTGACGACAGCATTGTATTCAAGGAGTGTTTGGTAAGTAAGTGTCTGTTTAAAATTCTCAACATCCCCTTCATACTTTAAATAGAGTAATTTGTAGATACCAAAAGAAAGACCAAAATAAACAATAACAAGATACACAACAATATCAACAGAATAACTTTTCCCAATGATATTTTTTATATCAATCGTAACAGACAAATACAAAACAAGAGCCAAAGCAATCAATGAAAATAGAAAATAAATATTATAAATATAGTGAATATAACTAATATCATTCACCCCAATATTTGCAATGTTTTGGATAAGCACAATATGTCCGAGGTTGATCTTTTTTTCTGGATCATTAAGTGGATAATAGCTAATCATACTATTAAGATCGGGATCAATAAAATAATCATTCTGTCTTAATTTACTTAGATACTTATCAAAATCGATTGATTGAAAATATGTTAATAAATTTTTCTTTACTTCGCTGTTTGCAACATAATACTCTCCAACAAATTGGTTGGTAAATGGATAAATAAGCTGTTTTTTGTACTTCTTATCAGCCAAAATCAAAGAGGAGATCTTTTTATCCTCTAAGCGACTTGAGATTGAATTAAAATGAGTGATGACCTCTAAAGCACCTAAATAGTGTTTGCTTTCATCAAATATAGGAATAATTGTTTTAAAACTCAAATCAAATTTTCCAACGCTTATCGAACTCATCACTTTTTGTTTAAAAAGTGCTTTTTGAAGATCTATTCTTGCATCTGAGATTTTGTCACCTTTTAATTCAGTCCAACTTCTTTCAATAGAAACACCCTCTTTGGAAATCAGTTGAAACCAAACATTCTTAAAATCTGTATTGTCTGAAAGCTTTTTAGAATAATCTTTTAAAAAATGATTTGTTGCTTGAGAAGTTTTAAGAGCATGGATGATGAGATCATTTGAAGCAAGTCCAAGTCCGATAGTTGTAGTTGCATTTTGTTTCTCTTTTATAAGTGTAGAGAGATAGACATTTGCAGATCCGATACTCTCTTTATATATTTCATGCTTATAAGATTCAATATCATATGTTTTGAGAGTATTTAGAATAAAATAAATAATACTAGAAAGGAGTAAAAAAAATCCAAGAAGGAAATATTTATTTCTAAAAAAGATCGATTTCACACATTTCCTCAACACTCATTATTTAACATTATGAGCAATTATAAAGTAACAAAGTTGTAATTTTGATAAAAGAAAAAATTAATTGACACTATAATTTTGATCTTTTGATTCAATTATCTCTTTGCTTTCATTGTTTTGTACATTTTTACTCTCATCTATTTGTGACATATTCTCTTGTGTTGTATTCACATCTTGTTGACTAGTTGTAGTATTGTTTTCATCTGTTTCTGGCTTCATAATCTCAACAAATTCAGGAATCACTATACCTCTTCTTATCATAATTTTATACAAACGATTTGCTTTATTCACAACAGTTTTTTGATTTCCTATTGGATTATAAATAATAGGATTTGGTAATACTGAAGCCAATCTTGCTGCTTCCATCGCTGTAAGGTTTTTTGCACTTTTATGAAAGTAATGTCTAGCAGCCGCTTCAATTCCAAAGATCCCATCACCCCATTCCGCAACATTTAGATAGATTTCGATGATTCTTTTTTTAGAAAGTGTATGCTCAATTCTATAAGTAATAATTGCCTCTTTTAGTTTTCGTATAGGATTTTTACTAGGATTAAGGTAGAGGTTTTTTGAAAGTTGTTGAGAGATTGTACTTCCACCTGCACTAAATTTTCCTTCTTTGAGATTTCGCTCAAATGCATCCTCAAGTCCTTTTGTATCAAACCCATCATGCTTCCAAAATTTATCATCTTCACTTATAAGTACCGCTTTTACTACATATGGTGAAATTTGTTTTAGCTTAACCCACTTTTGAGTGATTTGTTTATCTTCACCATTTTCTTTCCATTGATCGATTCTATAATTCATAAATGATGTAGGGATCGGATTTGTTTTCTTTAAATCTTCAATATTTGGATAGAGTGCATATCTTCCTATATCAACAATCAAATAAACAATTAATACCAAAAAAATACTTTTAATTATTTTTTTCAATTTTCAACCTTTTTATCTGTGATTTTTTTGAAATAGTAGCACAAATTTTGGAATTTTGATCAACACTCTTTTATTCTATCTAAAGGGGTCATTAGTAACTATTTGGTATAATGATTTTTTATTACATAAATAGGAACAAAAATGGATTTTTTAAACATAAATGTAGTTTTTTATATTGTTGCATATTTGGTAGGTTCTATACCATTTGGACTTATCCTTGCTAAAAAATTTGCTGGGGTAAATGTGCAAGAATCTGGTAGTAAAAGTATTGGCGCTACAAATGTTTTACGAGTTGTCAAAGAAAAAGATCCTGCACTTGCAAAAAAACTTGGTATCGCAACAGTAATACTTGATGCTATTAAAGGTACATTGGTGATCGTTATTGCAATGATGATGGGTTTATCTATGGAAACATTATGGGGGATAGCTGTTTTAGCAGTTCTAGGTCATTGTTATAGTGTGTATCTTAATTTTGAAGGTGGAAAAGGTGTAGCTACTGGACTTGGAGTATTTATCGTTCTTATCCCAATCCCTACAATTATAGGTGCAGTTATTTGGGGATTTTGTGCAAAAGTTCTTAAAATCTCATCTATTTCTTCACTTTTAGGACTTGTTGGTGTTGTTGTGGCTGCTATTATTTTAAATGATGGTGTTGGGGTAGAATCAAATGCACCAATGTATCTAATAGCATTTATCATTATCTATAAACATATTCCTAATATTATTAGACTCATTAGAGGAGAAGAGAAAAAAGTTGCTTAAAATCAATATTGAAAAGTTAACTTTTGACTGTATTATAGGGATACTTGATAGTGAAAGACTCACACCACAAAGAGTAATAGTTGATATCTCTTTTGATTATCATTTTAATGATACTACAAAAGAGTTTATTGATTATTCCTTAGTAGCACAACTTATAGAAAGCACTATGAAAGATCAGCAATTTTTACTTATAGAAGATGCGATTTTATATATTCGAAAACTTTTAAAAGAGAGATTCAAAATAAATAATCTTTGGTTAAAAATCACCAAGCCTGATATTCTACCAAATTGTATTGTAAGCGTTGAAGAGTAGTAACTACTCTTTACTTTGCACAAAAAAGAAATTTAAAATCGCTAGATCCCAAAAAGTATTTTTGCATTCCTTGTTGTAAGATCTTCAATCTCTTTTTGATCTATCGACAAAATCTCCCCTATTTTGGCAGCAACATATTTAGTATACAAAGGCTCATTTCTTTTTCCCCTAAATGGTTCAGGAGTAAGATAAGGAGCATCTGTTTCAAGTACTAGTTTTTCAAGAGGTATTTTATGTAAAACATTTAGAAGTTTTTTTGCATTTTTAAATGTAACAACTCCACCAATACCAAAATAGAAATTCTCTTTTGCAAGACTTAAAAGTTGTTCATCTGCATTAAAACAATGCAACACTCCACCAACTTCACTAGCATTGTTTTCCAATAGGATCTGTTTACTATCATTTGAAGCGTCTCGAATGTGAATAATAAGAGGTTTTTTATATTTTTTAGCAAGATCTATTTGAGATACAAAGACCTCTTTTTGAAGTTTTATATTGATCTCTTTTTCACTTTCATCTTCTGGAAGTCTATAATAATCAAGTCCACATTCACCCACAGCAATACATTTTGGATGATTGATATATGATTCGAGGATTTTTTGATCATATTGATCTATATGATACGGATGAACTCCAACACTAAAATAGATAAATGGATATTTTTCACTGAGAGTAACCGCTTTTGGAAGGTCGTTAATATCTGCAGCTGGAATAATGATATGCGAAATCCCACCATCAAAAGATGATTGGATAATTTGATCTAGATCATCTTGAAATACCTCTGCATCAAGATGACAATGTGTATCTATAATTATAGTGATTTCCTATAAAGACATTCTTTTTTTGATTTCACCTAAAAGGTTAGGTAAATCAGAAAGGTTTTCTCTTTTGATCCAAGCTTTGATTCCAAAGTTTTTAAATGCATCAAAATCACTTGCATCATCTATGATAGCTATTGAAGTATATTTTTCTTTGCAGATTGAAAGTTTTTTCTCTTCATAATCAAATATAGAATTGATATCTAAAATAACAACATCCGCATTAGCTTCACCACATCCACTATGAATAAAACACACATCATATCCTAGTGTATATTTTTCGTCTAAATCATCAAAAGTTACTATTTTCATATCTTTTCTCCATTTTTTAATTTTTTTGAACTACCAGAAGTTATACATCAATTTCTATAAATTTAATCAATTTGACTTAGTTTTTTATTAATAAATGCTTTAACAGCATTATAATTGATCGTATCTTTAAAGTCATCAAAATAAGCACCACTAGCATTTGGATGACCACCGCCATTGGCTAATTTTTGCGCCAAGATTGAAACGTCAAGTTTTCCAGCAGCTCTAAATCCTGCATTTCCACGTTTATTTATATTGATAAAAAAATCATAATCTGGATTCTCTTTTAAAAATGTATTAGCAGATATCGAGATACTAAACAAGTTATATGTCAACAATCCTTTGTGATCTTTGTAATAAACTGTTAATTCATCTTTTTTGTGCTCTAGTAAATAGACTAAATATTTTGCACTTAGATTGTCAATTGTATCGTTTATACCATCTAACATAAGATATTCTTTTTTAAGATGATGCATCTCATCATCAAGTAAAATATGACCATTTTCTTTTGTGATATATTCACTTGCTTTATTGAGAAGAAAATGTCTAAAATCTCTATTTTCATCGGCAAAAAGAGTGGAATTGATCTCAGTAGCATTCGTGACAAGTCTCATAGCAACTTTACCAAATTCAAAATATGGATCAAATTCACACCAAATATCGACATCATCGATTGCTTCAATTAAAAGCTTAAAGTCTGGTGTACATAAAGCATCAAACTGTGAATAATTTTCCATAAAATAATCAAATACAATTTTTGTTGCACTTCTTTTTACATCTAAAAAATACCAATCATATTTTAATGAACTAGGTTCGCCTGTTGCATGATGATCTAGAAGTTGCAATTTAATATTTCTTCCATCATTGTTCAACTCTTCGATAGATCGTGTAAGATTTTTTGATTCATCGACAGTAAGATTGAGATCACTTATAAGAAAAAATATTTCTGATTCTTCTGACTCTTTAATCTCGTTTAAAATTGTTGCTATAGTAGATTTGACTTCGACTCCATAGTTAGCATTGTAAAATTTACCATCTGGATATATTTTTTTTGAGATAAGTTGGCATCCGTATCCATCAAGATCAGTGTGAGACATATGAAAAAATTTCATGCCATTATATCCTTAAGAGTTATTTTTTCTAAAAAATCATCGATTTTAAGTTGCAATTTATTTAATGTTGGCCATAAGTTACAGTTGTGTGCTTTGTTACTTGGACAACTATCGATTGTAGAGGAACATTCAAATACAGTGATCGCTTTATCTTCTGAGATGGTAGTAATTTTAAGTAATGATATATCTTGCGGAGGTAATGCTAAAACAAATCCACCATTGATCCCTTTAAATGAAGTGAGGATCTCACTTTTTGAAAAACTTTGTAATATTTTTGCCAAATATGGTTTTGGAATATTGAGTTCTTTTGACAATAGATCGACATTTTTAGGTGTCGTACTTTTTGCAATAGCAACAAGTGAAAGTATAGCGTATTCAGTTTTTTTGGTTAATAACATAGTATAAGTTTATCTTAAAAGCTTTAATAAATGATAAAAATGAAACAGTAACCATTCAGCACTTCAAAATTTCTCTCTTTTTTCAAGCTGAATTTTCTTCA
>CALMBI010000108.1 GCA_937860115.1 uncultured Arcobacter sp.
TCTGTTCCATATCAAAAAGTTGTAGAACTTCTTGATATATTGCAGCTCAATAATCTTTCTAATCTCTCTTTAGTAACGACAGCCAAATAATTTTTTTGGCTTAAATATCATTCTCTTCAATCTCGCGATACATTTTATCAATATGTTTCCCGAAATATATATCAAATCCAATCCACTTATGATATGGCGTAAAACTATCTAAAATCTTATTTTTGATTTCGTAACTTGCAACACCTTCATCATAGTTTTCTTTCACTTTTGTATATAAAAGAGTTAAATAAGTAAAGTATTCTTGATACCCTGCATGAATATTTTTTGGTTCACCATGGCCAGGAATATAATTCTCTAAATTTAAATTTTTTGCATATTTGATAGCTTCAATATTTCCAAGAATACTTGCATCTTCTCCAAACATACCGAATCTATTTACAAATAGATTGTCTGCAGCAATGAGTGTTTTTGAGTTGATATGTTCTATCATAATATCTGTATTTGTATGTGATTTGATGATTGGATTATGAATTTTAAAAGACTGTGAACCAACTTGAATGATTTGTTCATTGACTACTTCATTATTTGGTCCAACTGCTTTCAACCCTTTCACTTCTCCATTTGTCATTTTTAACATCATCTCAACCCAAAATGGCCCATCTACTGGCATTCTACTAATCATCGTAGGATGAGCATAAATTTTAACTTTTGGATAATGTTTGATAACTGCTTGATTTCCAAGCCAATGATCACCATGAATATGTGTATTAAATACTGCTATAACTGGTAATTTTGTTATCTTTTTCATCTCTTTCAAAACATATTCTCCAGCAACTTGAGAACCACTTGGATCAATTAAAATAACACCTAATTTATCTATAACGATTGTTGGATTGTTTGAAAATGCTTTATTATGTTGATTTGGTTCATCAATTGGGCCAAATAAAGTATACACATTAGAAGCAACTTTTTTAAAATGGTAATCACCAGAGAATTCAACTTTTCCCAAAAGAATCGTAAAAGAAATAAATAAAAATAAAACTAATTTTTTCATGTTTTACCTACTTTCTATGACCAAAAGTATTTTCGGCTGATTAATATTCGTTGCATTTTGATGATTTGGAACATCCTTAACAACTCCACTAAATGGTGCTTTGATTGTGTATTTTTCTTTTTCAAGTTTATAGTATGCTAAATTAGCCACCTCTATATCGTAAGCTGATTTTGCTTTATCATATTCTAATTTTGCAAGATCTACATCTCTTTGTGCTGCAACTGTGCTTTCATAGAGTGTGATATTTTCATTGAGTATTTTTTGAGCATCATCAAGGAGTGTCTTTTTGAGAGCGACAATCCCTTCATATTGTACTATCTTTGTATCTATTTGTCTTTGATCAAAAAGAACTAATGTATCACCTTTTTTGAAAGTTTGATTTTGTTTGAGTTGAGAAGCGATCTCTCCTGAAATCTGTGGATAGATATCGATCGTATCTCCAAAAGAATAAGTGAAAGTAGTTACGAGTGTTGCCACTATCAACGATAATTTTTTCATATTTGTTCCCCTACTAATAGTTTAAGTGTTTCGTATGTTATGACAAATTCATAACGATTTTTTTCAAGTTCATATTCTGCTCGTGAAAGTTGCACCATCGCATCTCCAAGATCACTTTGTCTGTTGAGATTATAAGCTGTTCTTGATCTTTCAAGATAAAGATTTCTATAATCAAACTGTGTAGCATACGCTTTTTCTAATCTTTTTTGGAAATTGAGTTTTGAAACAATTTCATCTATTTTTTGAGCAAGTTCTGATTTGTATTTCTCGATACCTACTTCAAGTTTATTTTTCTCAATTTGTGTTTTTTGAATCTCGTTTTGATTTTTTTCTCTATCATATAAAGGTACTCTAAGAGTTACTCTTGCTTCCCATCTATTGTTATCATCTTCTATCGTTTTTTGTGGTTCGTTTCCATACATAGCAAGAGTGCCAACTTGAAAATCAAAATTTCCTTTCAGTGCTAAGATTCTTTTAGAAAGATACTCCAGTTTTTCATTCATTTGTTGCAATTTTGGATCATTTTTCATAGCAAGTTCTAAGAGCTTTGCACTTTCTGGGATCTCTTTATCTAAATATGATCTTAGTTTTGGTCGCTCTATTGGAGGAAGTGATCGTACCTCCATCTCTAATAGTGAGGCTAATTTTGATTTGTTATTGTAGATTGTTTCTTCTGCTTGAAAGTTTTTTGCAGAAGCTAAAAGCATATTCGCTTCTTTCTCTAATGATTCTACATCAGAGACTCTTCCAGTTGGATAAAAATCTTTTGCTCTATTGTTATAGATCGCATCCATAGCAAGTTGTTCTATTTGATATTGATGATAAAGCGCTGCTAAATTCGTATCTAAAAAAGTTTTCATTACAGCTATTTTTCGCTCTTCTTGCGAAAGTTTCAATAAAAACTCTTTTGTAATTTTATTATGTTGAAAACTCTCTTTTTCTAGATTGTCATTGCTATCATAGAGTTTATTTTTCCATACAATATATCCAAAACTATCATTTTGGATCACTTCATTATTTGAGATGAGATTTTTTTCTCTTCCAAATTGCCCATCAAAATAGAGATCAGGAAGAAAACTATTTTTGATTCTTTTAAGACTTAACTCTTCAAGATTGATCTCTTCTAAAATCTCTTTTTGTTCATAATGATTGTTTTTTGATAATTCAATCACTTTTTCTAAAGTAAGCGTCCCCTCATCAGCAAACAAAGTGAGTCCAAGGGAGCTTATTGTTAAATAAGTTGCTAATAGATTCTTTTTCATTTATTTTTTCAACATCTCTCTTTTGTATTTGATAAAGTTACTTGTTTTATACTTTTCGCTTGCTATAAATTCACCTAAAAGCATAAACTCCTCTAAATTAGAGTATCCTGGACGCGTAAAGATCTTATTTCCATCAAGATCAAAAAATACAAGTGCTGGTGTTGCTCTTACTTGATGTTTATTTGCAAAATCTTTATGACTTATAGATTTTCCATTAAAATCATGTGTTTCTATACTTCCATACACATCGATCTCAAAATTTAAAAAGTTCTCTTTATAAAATTTGATCACTTCAGGTTTATTTAAAACATTCATTTTCATTTTGTGACAAAATGGACAATCAGCCATCCCAAAAAAGATAAAAATCCCCTTTTTTCCATCATCTCTTGCTGTTTGAAGATCCTCTTTTAAATCTTCAGCTGAAAAATCAAAAAAATCACTTGCTGTTGCTCCAAATGTTATATTAAAAGTGAGGAGTAGCGTAAAAATAAATTTGAACATAGATTTTCCTTGTATTGAATTTGGAAAAATTATAACTTTGGAAGATTAAAAGGGGATAAAATTTTAGAATGTAGAAATGATATAAATTATAAGAGAAAGTTTTAATATATTATCTATACCTATGATGTTTTAAGAATATTTGTGTATTTAATGGGTATCTTAAAACATCATGGGTCTAGATAAAAATTAGATTTATAAAACCCTTTGTGCTGTAATCTCAATCTCATTTTCAAGAGATTTTCTTTGTTCTACAAGATACATTAAATTTTTTTTGAGTAACTCTTTATCTTTATATGACTCAATGATAAATTCATACAACTTTGGACGATTTTTTTTCCAATTATGCAATGTTGTTTTATTTATCTCCAAATCATTCTCAAGCTTTCTCAAACTTGGTGCTGATACTGACATGGACAACCTTTTCAATTTTATGTGAAATTGTACCATTATTTAGAACAATTGTCAATACATTAATAAATATTGTTCCAATTATTTGTACAAAGAAGATAAAAAGTATACCTTTTGTATAATTATTTTTAATGAAGAACTTAAAAGAAAAGTTATTATTTGGTGATTGGAGAGTGATATGACACAAGTGATGAAAAATAAGATACTTAGGAATCTTTATCTGCAAAAAAGTTTTGGATTTAGATATATTGAACCTTTTGTACTCAAATCATCACATACTCAGCAAGATCATTTTATGACCAAAGAAACTTTACAAGATTGTCATTTATGTGATGGATCGAAGAGTGCAAAAAATAAGATTTTTGGAGTTGGTGATCCAAATAGTAAAGTGATATTTATCACTACTACCCCATCGATGGATCAAAACTCTTTGGAAATATTTACAAAAATGATCAACAATGTTTTAGGGCTTTCCCTTGATGAGATCTATCTTACATCACTCATCAAATGTGATTTAAGTGAAAAAATTCCAAATATAGAGAGCTACTATCAAACATGTAAAGGATATATCCTCAATCAACTTATCGATGATAAAAAAAAGCTTATTGTAACACTTGGGGATACTTATAACTATCTACTTGAAACAAAAAATGATTTAAGTATTACAAGAGGAACAATTACAAAATGGAACAATTTTGATCTTATACCAATCTATCATCCAAGTTATCTATTAAGAAACCCATCTCTAAAAAAAGAGACTTTTGATGATCTTAAAAAAATCAAATTATTATTGGAACAATTATGAAACATAAAGTGCAATTTTTTTTAAAAATCATTTTTATTTTGGGAATTTTTCACAATATTTACGGAGCACAAACAACGATTAGTAGTAAAAAAGAACCAAAAATTGTTTATGATGATGTTACTCCTGTAAATCCAAAAAAACCTGAAGTTAAAACTGAAAATAAAACTGATATCAAACCTGAAATTAAGATCGATTCACTTTTTAAAAATAGACCTGAAGAATCAAAAATAATTAACCCAATATCA
>CALMBI010000109.1 GCA_937860115.1 uncultured Arcobacter sp.
TTTCTCTTATTCTTGAGAAATTTTCAAAAATTGCACTTCAGATTTAAATTTTGGCAAGAAAAAATAAATCATTTTCAGTTAAATCATTTTTGATAAAACTTTAGGTAAAATCCGCGTCTTAACACTATAAATTTAAAATAATAAGGTTTAATTAATGATTACTTGGATGCAGAAACACAAAAAATGGCTAGTTATTACAATATGGATAAGTACAATCGCTTTTGTTGGAGCAGGATTTGTTGGATGGGGTTCATATAGCTATGGTCAAAATGGTGGAACAGTTGCAACTGTAGGTGATCTAGAGATCGAAGTAAAAGAACTTCAAAAAGAATACAATCAAATGTATGGCCAATATCAGCAAATGTTTGGAGGTAATTTTACTCAAGAGATGGCTGATAAATTTAAAATAGAACAACAAGCATACAATAATCTTGTACAAAAATACTTAGTACTTAATCTTGCAAAAAAATACGGAATCATTGCAACAGATGAAGAAGTAGCGAAACAATTAGTGAAATACGAGGCATTTTTAAAAGATGGTCAATTTGACAAAGATACCTACATTAAAGTACTGCAACAAAATAGATCAAATCCTACAGAATTTGAAGCTGGTTTAAAAAATGATATTGTATTTTTTAAAACAATCTCAATTTTTAATACAAATTTAGCTCCAAGTGAAATCAAAACACTAAGCAATATCTATTTTAGTGAAGATGAAGTTTCTATTAATGTAATTAGCGCCAATGATATTGATAAAAATTACAATGAAGCTGACCTAAAATCTTTTTGGGAAAAAAACAAAAATAGCTATAAAACAACAACACAATATAAAGTAAATATTGAAAAAGTTGTGATTGGAACTGATGAAAAAGAGAGTAAAAATAGTGCATTGAAAAAATATTTAGCACTTAAAAATAATAAAGAAAAATTTACTTCTGAAGAGTTGATTAGTGATACTTCTACACTTTTTGGTGAAAATCTTCAATCAATTGTTGCATTAAAAGATGGTGAACTTCTTAAACCATTTAAGCTTGGAAATGAATTTGTGATTGTGAAAATGATCGCTAAAATTGCTCCAACAACGCTCTCTTTTGAACAAGCACAAAATAGTGTAAAAAATGACTATTTAAAAACAATCGTTGCTAAAAAATTAGAAGAGAAAAAAAATGCGTTAGTAAAAAACTTTACAGGAACAAATATAGGTTTTATATCTAAAGAATCTACACCTTCAATTGCATCATTAACAAAAGAAGAAACAGAAAAATTAGTTCAAGAGATAACTTCATCAACATCAATCATCAATGCTACTTCGTTTAATAATAAAGTTGTTGTTTATAAAATTGAAAGTTCAAGACTTGGTTTGATTGATGAAGCTAAATCTGCAGGATTAACACAAAATATTGAAAAAATCAAAAACGAAGAGATTATAATGTCATTACTAGATAGATTAAAAAATGAATATAGTGTACAATCAAATATGAAAGTGGAGTAAACGTGAATAATACAGATAAAACAATTTTAGCTTTAGATATCGGTACTTCTCACATTGTATCGATCATCGCAAAACATGACTTAAATGAAAAAATCAATATTTTAGGTGTTGGAAAAGTACAAAGTGCTGGGATCAATAAAGGAAATATTGTAGATATTGAACTTGCATCTTCTGCTATAAAAGATGCGGTAATGATCTCAAGAAGTAGTTGTGAAGTTGAGATCGATGAAACTTTTGTAACCGTATCTGGTGTAAATACAAGAAGTATTAGAAGCAAAGGTGCTACAAATATTCCAAGTGGCCATATCACTGCAAATGATATCAAACTTGTTTTAACTAGAGCGTTGTATGAAGTACAAATCTCCCCTGAATATGAAGCGATCCATGTGATACCTCTTTATTTTACAGTTGATGATAATAACTCTATAGAAAATCCTTTAAACATCAATGGTTCAAGGCTAGAGGTGCATGCTAATATAATCATGGCAAAAAAATCTGCACTAGTAAATATTAGAAATTCACTCAAAAATTCTGGTTTAGAAGATATTAATTATGTTCTAACACCGTATGCTTCTTCGATGGCTACACTTGATAGTGATAACAAAAAACTTGGAAGTATGGTTATAGATCTTGGGGGTAGCACTTCAGAGTTTGCACTTTATAGTAATAAAGCTATGAGTTTTAATGATGTGATACCAATCGGTGGGGATCACTTAACAAACGATCTTTCACTTATTTTAAAAACACCACTCAGTAGCGCAGATGAGATCAAAAAAAAACATGCCTCACTTATCCCAAATTTAGATGATGATATTCATCCATTAGAAAAGATCCAAGTTCCACTATTAGGAAATGAATCGATCCATGAGGATGTATCATTAGATTATATTCAAAAAATCACTCATGCAAGAGTTGAAGAGATTTTAGTACTTATCCAACAAAAAATCCTTAATAGTGGGCTTTATAACAATGTAAATTCTATTGTTTTAACAGGTGGTACTTCAAAAATACTAGGTATTGAACTTTTAGCAAAAGAGGTGTATCAAGGGATAAATATACAAATAAAAAATCCTAAAAATATCCAAAATGGGTATGTAAATTTTAATGATCCTACCTTAAGTGCAATAGCTGGGCTCATATTATATGCACTAGATACAGATCCTATACTTGAACTTGATTCAAATAAAAAATTGCGTGTGAAAACCCCAAAAAGAATCACACCAATTCAAGAAGAGCCAATCATTAGAGACACAAGATCAACTGAACAAATGGGTTCAAGAGGTGCCCAAACACAATATGAAACAAATCAAACATTAAATCAAGCACCAAAATCAAATGAACAACAAACTTCACCAATTTCAAAATTGATGAAAAAAATTTCAGAATGGATATAAATAATGAGTATCGATAGTTTATTTCAACCAACAATAATCGAAGGAAAAACGACAACAGTACTACCAGATAATTTTGCAAGAATAGCCGTAATTGGTGTTGGTGGAGGTGGTTGTAATATGGTCAACCATATGATCAACGAAGGTATTCACAAAATTGATCTTATTGTTTCAAATACAGACTTACAAGCATTAAAAGTATCAGATGCACCACATAAAATTCAACTTGGAGCAGAGCTTACAAGGGGTCTTGGTGCTGGAATGAAACCAGATATCGGTAGAGATTCAGCAGTAGAAAGCTATGAAAACATCAAAGAAGCATTAGAGGGATCAGATATCGTATTTATTGCTGCAGGGCTTGGAGGTGGAACAGGAACAGGGGCTGCTGCAATCGTTGCAAAGGCAGCTAAAGAGGTAAAGGCACTCACAGTTTCAGTTGTTACAAAACCTTTTAAATGGGAA
Organism: uncultured Arcobacter sp.; assembly: GCA_937860115.1. Classification (GTDB taxonomy): domain Bacteria; phylum Campylobacterota; class Campylobacteria; order Campylobacterales; family Arcobacteraceae; genus CAIJNA01. The sequence continues at coordinate 3,346 of CALMBI010000109.1, forward strand.
GGCAAAAGAAGAACAGCACTAGCAAATATTGGTCTAGAGGAGCTTAAAAAATATAGTGACTCTATTATTGTTATTAAAAACGATAGACTTATGGACACAACCGATGCTAATATAGGTATGAAAGATGCATTTAGAATGGTTGATAATATTTTGTACCAAGCAGTAAATGGTATGAGTGAGGTTATCTTAAAACCAGGGAGTAGCGATATTAATGTTGACTTTGCTGATGTAAAAACTATTATGCAACATCGTGGAATGGCACTTATGGGTATCGGGAAAGGAAAAGGTGAGAATGCAGCAAGAATCGCTTTAGAAAATGCAATCAAATCACCACTTTTAGATGAAGTATCACTTGAAAGTGCAAAGGGAATAATGATTCACTGGACTTTCAATAAAAATCTTACACTTTTTTCTGTAACAGAGATCATGAACAATATCAATGATACAATCGACACAAATGCGGATATTATTTTTGGAACAACAACAGATGATAATTTAGCTGTAGATGAAGTAAAAATTACTATTGTTGCTACTGGATTTGAATCACAAGCCGAAGATGAAGTAGAAAAAACTGATCTCGAAAAATCACCATCATTACCATCAACAGAATCACCAAATGATCCAAACTATTATGATGTTCCGCCATTTATGAGAGGATATACAATTAAACACACTATTAAATGATAAAACATATCTTTACAAATAGTGCAGGCATTTTAGTCTCTAGAATCTTAGGATTTATTAGAGACATGATGACCGCTACAATTCTTGGAGCAAATATCTATAGTGATATATTTTTTATTGCTTTTAAAATCCCAAATCTCTTTCGAACTGTATTTGCTGAAGGTGCGTTTACTCAAGCATTTATCCCCGCATTTTCAAGAAGTACACACAAAACGAGATTTACAACTATAATCTTTACTCAACTTATTTTTATTTTGATTTTACTTTCATTGCTTGTTACACTTTTTGCAAAAGGGATCACCGCTGCTATTGCTTTTGGTTTTGATGAAGCTACATTAGATCTTGCTGCACCACTTGTAGCAATTAATTTTTATTATCTTCCACTTATTTTTAGTGTTACATTTTTAGGTGCTATTTTGCAATATAAAAACCATTTTGCTACAACAGCCTATTCTACAGCACTTCTTAATATCTCAATGATTATTTCACTTCTTTTAGCGCAAGGTCTTGAAGCACATAGTGTGGTTTATTATTTAAGTTTTGGTGTTATTGCTGGGGGTGTTTTACAATTAATTGCACATTTATATTCACTAAGAAAAAGAAAATTAGATAAATATTTTGCATTTAAACAGCAATTAATCACTACAAAATCAAAACTCACACAAGGGTTTTATAAAACTTTCTTTCCAGCTATTTTAGGATCATCAACAGCACATATTGCAGCTTTTATAGATACAGCACTTGCATCTTTTTTGGTGACAGGAAGTATAAGTTATCTCTATTATGCAAATAGGATTTTTCAACTACCATTGGCTCTTTTTGCAATTGCAACATCAATTGCCCTCTTCCCATCAATTGCAAAAGCGATAAAAAACAACAACAGATTTAGAGCTCTTCAAATGCTTAGAAAAGCATTTTGGTTTTTATTAGGACTATTGTTTGTTTCTGCTACAATAGGGATTGTTTTTAATAATGAGATTATTTGGTTGCTGTTTGAGCGTGGTGCTTTTAATGAAAATGATACAAAACAAACCGCTATTATTTTAGCTATGTATCTTATTGGACTTGTACCATTTGGACTTGCTAAAATTTTTTCATTATGGTTATATTCAGAACAAAAACAAATTATTACAGCAAAAATATCTGCTAAGTCATTGGTGTTTAATATTATATTTTCATTGATTTTAATAGCACCATTTGGTGCAGCTGGACTTGCTTTTAGTTCAACCATGACTGGTTTTGTACTCTTTTTTCTTACGATTAAAGAGTTTGGATTTAGATATTTTTACGATGAAATTTTAAAGGGGAAAAAGTAGTGTTAGATTTTATAAAACAGTATCTTCTATATTACAAAAACTATAAAAAGCAATTTTTCTATACTTTGATAGGGATTGTTTTAGTAGCAATTGGTACAAGTGGTACTGCGTATGTCATTAAACCTCTTTTGGATGAAATATTTGTAAATAAAAATGAACAAATGCTTGCAGTAATTCCGTTTTTAGTGATTGCTCTTTATGCTGCAAAAGGATTTGGAAGATATATTCAAGCATATTATATTTCTTATATTGGTGGAGATATTATTAGGATCGTAAGAGACAATTTACTTTCCCATATATTAAAATTGGATCTTGCTTTTTTTAATGAAAAGCATGGTGGAGAACTAATTAGTAGAATCACAAATGATATAAATAGAATTCAAGGTGCTGTTTCAAATCAAATAGCTAAAATTATCCAAGAATCACTTACTGTTATCTCTTTAATTGGTGTTGTTATATATCAAAGTCCAGAACTTGCTTTTTATGGGTTAGTTGTCTTGCCATTGATTATATATCCTTTGTCAAGACTTGCTAAAAAAATGAAAAAACTCTCATTTTTATCACAAGAAAAAAATAGTGATATCACATCTAATCTAAGTGAAACATTTAATAATATAGAGATAATAAAAGCAAATGCTACAGAATTAATTGAAACTGATAAATTTAAAAAACACAATCAAGAATCATTTGATATAAATATCAAATCAGTTAAAACAAATGAACTTGTATCTCCTATAATGGAACTACTTGGTGCATTTGCAGTTGCTATTGTGATTACAGTAGGTGGACATAAAGTTATCGATGGAGAGATGAGTGTTGGAACATTTTTTAGTTTTATGACAGCATTATTTATGTTATATACCCCACTAAAAAGTCTCTCCTCTTTATACAATAAACTTCAAGATGCAATTGCTGCAAATGAAAGAATCAATGATCTTTTTAATAAAACACCAAATATTACAGCTGGTTCTTTGGAGATTCCAAACAGAGTAGAAACTATTAGTTTTAAAAATATCACACTTCGATTTGAAGACAAAATTGCACTAAATAAGATCTCTCTTGATATTAAAAAAGGTGAAACTATAGCACTAGTTGGTGATAGTGGTGGCGGAAAAAGTTCCCTTATCAACACTCTTATTCGATTTTATGATCCAATATCTGGAGAGATTACACTCAATAACACAAATATCAAAGAGTATGACCTGCAAAGCTTACGTAAAGCTATTTCAATTGTCACGCAAAGAGTCTATATATTTAATGATACTATTAAAGCAAATATTTGTTATGGAGAAATTTATGATGAACAAAAAGCAATACAAGCATTAAAAGATGCTCATGCTTACGATTTTATCACAAATCTACCAAATGGCTTAGATACTATTTTAGATGAATTCGGGACAAATCTTAGTGGAGGTCAGCGACAAAGGATTGCGATTGCAAGAGCGATCTATAAAAATCCTCAAATCCTTATCTTGGATGAAGCAACTTCTGCACTTGATAATGAAAGCGAATCGGTTATTACTGAAGTTTTAAATGAAATAAGTAAAGATAAAATCACTTTTATTATAGCTCATCGTTTAAGTACAATTAAAAATGCCTCCAAGATAGCTGTATTTAAAAGTGGTCAAATAGTATGCTTAGGAAAAGAGAGTGAACTGCTTGAAAATTGTACCGAATATCAACGACTCCACAATTTAGCAAATATTTAAACTTATAAAGGAAATAAAAATGATCGATTATGAATTAATTAAAAGAATGATGTTTAATTTTGAACCTGAAACTGCTCATACTATTGCAGAATTTGGACTAAGAGCTTTACCTTATTGTAGAACGATCAACAACTATATGGTGGAGAAAAATTTTTCAAATCATGAGATGTTACGACAAGAGGTATTTGGTAAAGTATTTCAAAATCCAATTGGTCTTGGTGCTGGATTTGATAAAAATGCAACAATGATCAAAGCTATGCCAGCAATGGGATTTGGATACACGGAGATTGGAACAATGACACCATTTGCTCAAAGTGGAAATGCTAAGCCAAGACTTTTTAGATATCCTGATTATGAAACAATCCAAAATGCAATGGGTTTTAATAATAAAGGTAGTTATGAAGTGGAACAAAATCTAAAAAAAGTCTATCCATTTTCAATTCCAATTGGAGCAAGTATAGGAAAAAATAAAACAACCTCTGAAGCAAATGCAATTAAAGATTATGAAACACTTATTCATACTTTTAAAGATATTAGTGATTATTTGGTTGTCAATATCTCAAGTCCAAACACTCCCAACTTACGAGATCTTCAAAATGAAGAGTTTATAAAAGCTGTATTTACTCTAGCAAAAGAGATCACAAATACCCCTATTTTACTCAAAATTGCTCCAGATATGGCGAGTGAGACAGCAATTACACTTTGTCAAACTGCTATTAATTATGGAGCTGATGGGATTGTGGCAACTAATACAACACAAGATTACTCTCTTCTTCCAAATCCACAAAACTTTGGTGGACTTAGCGGGAGAGTATTAAGTGCAAAATCATATGAGCTTTTTAAAGAAATTGGGAGAGAATTGCATGGCAAAACAACGCTTATTAGTGTTGGTGGAATAAGTGATGCAAAAGATGCATACAGAAGAATAAAAGCTGGTGCAACTTTACTTCAAATTTATAGTGCATTTATCTTTCAAGGACCAGCAATGTGTAAACATATCAATGATGGGATTGTTGAACTTTTAAAAGAGGATGGATATACACATATTAGCCAAGCTATTGGAGCAGATTTTAGATAATGTTACTCAAAAATAAAACAGTACTTTTTTATTTATTGCTATTACAAGGAATTTTAATGGGAAATAGTTTACCAAAATATTATGAAGAGATTTTAGACAATGGTCTAAAAGTAGTTGCTATTCCAATGCAAAATGGAACAAATGTTATTACAACAGATATATTTTACAATGTTGGAAGTCGTGATGAAGTGATGGGAAAAAGTGGAATAGCTCATATGTTAGAGCATCTTAATTTTAAATCAACTAAAAACCTCAAAGCTGGCGAATTTGACAAAATTGTCAAAGGATTTGGGGGAGTAAATAATGCCTCAACCGGGTTTGATTACACGCATTATTACATCAAGTCAAGCTCTAAAAATCTCTCAAAATCACTTGAACTTTATAGTGATTTAATGGAAAATCTTACTTTAAAAGATGAAGAGTTTCAACCTGAACGAAATGTTGTTGCAGAAGAACGACGATGGCGAACAGACAATTCACCAATAGGGTATCTTTACTTTAAACTTTTTAATAATACCTATACTTATCATCCTTATCACTGTACACCAATTGGTTTTATGGATGATATTTTAAATTGGAATATTGAAGATATTAGAGATTTTC
>CALMBI010000110.1 GCA_937860115.1 uncultured Arcobacter sp.
AACTACGAATTTTTTTAAAATTTGAAGGATAATATGTGACTCTATACATTTTTTCTTTCAATCTTTAAAAAAACTTAAGCTCATTATTATAATTTTTAGATAAAATCCACCTCCAAAAAAACCTTGCTGGGTCTATTTTTACTACAAAAAGAAAACTTGGCTAAATCCAAAAGGAGAAATTGATGGCTAGAATTAGACATTATGAAACTATGTTTATAGTTAAAACAACTCTTACAGAAGAAGAGATCAAAAATCAAATCGACACTGTAAAAGCGAACATTGAGAAAAACGGTGGGTCTATCACTGCATGTGACAACATGGGTAACAGAGAATTGGCTTATGAAATTGAAAAACAAAAAAGAGGTTACTACTACGTAATTTATTTCCAAGCTCCATCTGAATCTATCGTTGAACTTGAAAGAAACTACAGAGTTAACGAAAACATATTAAAATTCATGTTTATTAAATATGAAGGTAAAAATGAAGTTGCAGAATGGACTAAAATGAGTACAGAAGCTGCAAAAAAAGAGCAAAACTAAGAATTAGTTAAATCGTAAGAAGGAGCTACTATGTATAACAAAGTGATCATGATCGGTAATTTAACAAGAGACATCGAACTTAAATATATCCCTAGTGGTGCAGCAATTGCTAAAGGTGCAATAGCAACTTCTCACAAATACAAAGCGCAAGATGGATCTCAAAAAGAAGAGGTTTGTTTCTTGGACTTTAATGTATTTGGGAAAAGTGCAGAGATCTTGAATCAATACGTAAAAAAAGGCTCAAAAGTTATGCTTGAAGGAAGATTAGTACTTGAAAGTTGGACTGCACAAGATGGATCATCTAGACAAAGACACTCTTTAAGAGTTGAAGAGTTTAAATTTTTAGATTCAAAATCTGATGCTGGATCAACTAACAACACTATGGAATACCAACCAAGACAACAAATTGAGCAACCTTCTTATAATAAACCTTCTTATGCAGGACAAGGTGGTACAAGAGAACCAGAGTATCAAGTACCAGTAATCGACATCGATGATGACGAAATACCATTTTAGAAAAGGATTATATTATGGCTGAAAAAAGAAAATTCTCAAAAAAATTCTGTAAATATAGCGCTATGAAAATAGAGCATATTGATTACAAAAACATGGAATTATTAAAAATCTCTCTAAGTGAAAGAGGAAAAATAATGCCTAGAAGACTTACAGGTACTTCAAAAAGACATCAAGAACTTGTAGAGTTAGCGATCAAAAGAGCAAGACACATGGCATTAATTCCATATGTTGTAAATACTAAACAATTAACAGGTCCTGCATACTCTGCAAGATAATATCTGTTAAAATAAGAAAAGGCTAGAGATTTTTTCTCTAGCCTTTTTTTTAACTCAAAATATTATTATTTACACAATCTTTAGATATTATGGTTTTTGACAAATAAAGATCAGTTTATCTGCTTTTTCTTCACTATGTAGATGGAAATTAATAATCTGCTTGATCTCAAATCCAGATTTTGTGAGCAATTTTTTGATAGCATTTTTTTCATGGTAATATTGCGTAATAAAATCTTGCTCTTTTGTATATAACCCATTTTCATTTTGAGAAAATAAAACAATATTCGTGATCAATTTTTTATCTTCAAAAAATGCATCAATTCCAATATATTTGTTTGCTTTATTAATATTCAAAGATCCTTGAGCCACCTCTTCAAAACCATATAAAGTATTGATATCAAAGATAAAATAACCTTTTTCATCTAAAAGATTATAGCTATCTTGTACAAATTTTTCTAAAGTCACTTTATCCATATAGTTTAAAACATCAAAAATAGCTGTAGCACACTCATACTTAGCTGTAATTTCACCTATATCAATACACTCTACATTAAGCCCTTTTCCCCTACAAACTTTAATCTGTTCACTACTAAGATCGGTACCAAAAGCTTCTATTCCAGCCACTTCCAAAGAGAGTAAAAATTCCCCTTGTCCACAACCAATATCGATCACTTTTTTGACTTCTAGTTCTTCACAGATTTGTAAAAACGCGTCATAAAGCTCTTCAACTTCCTTTTGAAAATCTAGATCTTTTTCTATTTTTGAATAAAGATTAAGTCCTTGCAAGTTTTTCCTTTAGATCTAAAATAGCACTTTTTTTACTATAAAATGCATTTTTATTTGCGATTAAATGAGCTGAAGTTTCCATTATTGTATCACCAACTTCTAAGCCATTTTGTTTCATTGTTTCACCAGTTTCTACAATATCGACAATACAATCACTAAGACCAACAAGTGGAGCTAATTCAATAGATCCATAAAGTTTTACTAGTTCAACTGCCATCGCTTTACTTTCAAAAAATTTTTTAGCAATCACCGTGTGTTTCGTAGCAACTTTGATAGATGATCTGTTCCAATCTATTCTATCACCAGCTTTCAGTCCAATTGCTACTTTACATTTGCCAATCTCAAGATCAAGCAGTTTCATAAGATCATACTCTTTCTCCTCAAGTACATCAAGTCCCACTACTCCAAGATCAGCACTTCCATACATAACATATGTTGGTACATCTTGATTTCTTACGTTTAAAAATGTGAAGCCTGCTTTTTTTAATATCAATTTTCTATCTTCAAATTCAAATTTTTCACCAAAAGCTTTTTCAAACTTCTCTAAAGTTTGTTCAGCAATTCGCCCTTTTGGAAGTGCTATGGTTATCATTCTATCTCCTCTTTATGTTTAACTCTATTTTGTTTTATAATTTTTTCCATACCCTTAAATAACAAATCTTCATAGTATTCGTATGATTCTAAAAAAGGTAAAAATATTTTAGCTGTTTCACCTGTTATAATTAATTGCAAATCGTATCTTTTTTTAATATCTAAAATAGTTTCTCTCACCATTTTAATAATCGCATAACTGATCGCTTCATTTGTATTGTGTGGAAGTCTATCTAAATCGATATTAGTATCAAATTCAAATGCTAATTTTGAAGAGATCATCGGATAGATTTTAGATAACGCATCATAACCAGGTAAAATATACCCACCTAAGTGTTTTTTGTTTTCCATTACGTCAATTGTCACAGCACTTCCAAAATCAACAATAATCGCATTGTCAAACAATAATGATCCAAAAATCCTATCGATCCCAAGTGTAGAACTATACATCGTATCGAATGAGACCCACTTTTGTAGATTGATAGCATGTGGAAATCTTTGTAGAAATTTTTCAGTACCTTTTTCATTGACACTAATAAAATAGACCTCATCAAAATCTCTCAATACTATGTGATCTAAATCTTCATTGAGCCCTTTTTTAAAACAGCTATCATTTACTTTAAAATGGTATGTTGTATTTCCAATATCACATAAAATCATAAAAAATTGTCCAATTGTTTTCTTGTAATATTTTTGTAGATTTAGAACAAATATCACTACTTATCACTAAGATATTTTGTTTAAAATTGTGATCTTCTAAAATTTTTAATTTTGCTAAAAGATCCTCTAAGGCTACTACATCTTTACGTATAAATCTACTCTTTTGATCAACTATAAATACCGAGATATATTTATGATCTAAGGAGATTCCACTATAGATCTTTATTTTTTTTTTCGATCCCAAAGCACTTGGTAAGATAGTTTTAAATTCAGTAAATAAAAAACCTTTTAGACCCAAAAACTCTGTAATTTGCTTCATTTTATACTAGTTAAGCTTCAGTAACTTATTATCAAAATAGATTTTATCTCCACTTACAAAAACTTTTTCATCATCATAAAATGGAAAATTATATACTTTAACATTTTCAAAATTGTTATTCATAGAGAGGATATACCCTTGCGTTTCTATAAGGTATATATTGTCATCTTTATCTAAAGATATTGCATGGAATTTGGCAAACTTGAATTTTTTACTTCCAAGAATATTCAAATCAAAATCAAGTTTCATCACTGTTCCATCAAGTAATGCAAGATAAACAAATTGATCTTTGACAAAATAATTTGCAATAATCATATCTTTTGTAGTGTATTTGCCTTTATTTAAAGAGACGATCTTATTCCCTGTTGCAGCAATAAGAGTATCCCCTAAAGTTTTTAATAAAATAACATTCTTAATATCATTTTGAGTATCGATCATTAATGTTCTTGATACTTTAAAATTCTCTTTGTCAACTATTGCTATCTTTCCATCTAGCGTTGGGAAAAGAATAATTTTATTTAAGATTACAGGTGATGCAATTCTTGTATCATTGATAAATGAATTTGCTCCATACTCTTTGAGTTTAAATTTACTCTCATTGATATCATACACTCCAAAAGAGTTATCACTAAAAACAAGCGCTAAAAGATTATTTTCAATAGATGCAGCAATGACGTTTGAACTAAAGTTGATTGTTGTATTTGTTTCACCAATGTTGATATCACCCGTTTTATTTGCACTTAATATCCCATTTGTTGAGTTATTCAGATACACAAAACCATCAGGCAAAGTAAATTCAGAGATACCAAAATTATTGATGATTCTATTATCTCTGGTTGTCGCTCCATTTGCATTTATTGAAGTTATATATGATGGCGTTGTGATAATTGGTTTTTCGATACCAAAAAGAGAACTCTCTTCTGGCGTATAGTATTGTTTAGAAGAACACCCTTGAAATAATCCAAGCGCTAAAAGAAAAAAGAGTAAAGATCTCATTAAGACACTACTTTGTTAATAAAAAGTGTTTTACCATATTTGAAAGTGGTAATACTCTACTTTGTGCATCTATTTTTTCGATAGTTTGTTTTGCTTTTTTATAATCTTGTTTTTCGATTAGAATAAGTGCTTTACTTAAAACTGCAAAATCTTTTAATAGAAAATTTGGATTCATTATCATCCCATCAAGTGCAATCAAATCACCTTTAGCAACTGCTGCATTGTATGAAGCAATATCACTTAAATACTCAGCATCTGTAGCGATTGTTTTATCTTGTGAAATTTGAAATTTTGCAATATTAAAAAGCGTTTCATTTGCACTTTTGAGTTGATCCAAACTTGCTTGATCCGCACTATTTTCCAACACTTTCGTGTATGCATTATTAGCTTCAATGGCATTTTTATCGCTCATATAACTATTGATAGTTACACCTGCAAATCCTATAACACCTAAAGCAACCGCAGAAAATATCACTTTTTTATATTTTTTATAGAATTTTTCGATTTTAAAAAAATTTTCGAAGAATTGCTCTTCTGTTGAGATCTCCTCTTTAATATATGAAACATTCTCTTTTAAACTCATGAAAATACCTTATGTTATTTGATTTTAAGGTAGATATTCTACTACAAAGATAATAAAATATTACTTTTATACATTTTTGGTTAGAATCCCGTAACAAAATAGCTCACAAAGGTTACAAGTGAAGATGGATAGAATAATATTTTTAATACTTTTTACAGTATTTGGTTTTATGTTTGGGATCGATGACAAATCAACACCAACACACCATAAAGTTGAGGAGGAGAAAGAGCCTACAAGACTTGAATCATTTGCAAAACTACAAACTGTTATCTCAATAGTAGAAAACTATTATGTTGATGATGTAAAACTTAATGAAATAGTAGATAAAGCGATCTCTGGACTTCTTAGTGAACTCGATGCTCACAGTGCATACATGAATAAAAAATCATATAAAGAGATGCAAATTAGTATGGAGGGTGAATTTGGAGGACTTGGCATAGTTATTGGTATGAGAGATGGTGCACTTACAATTATCTCTCCTATTGATGATACCCCTGCTCAAAAAGCAGGTGTCCAATCAGGTGATATCATACTAAAAATTGGAGATAAATCGACTCTAAAAATGACTATCGATGAAGCAGTCACACTTATGAGAGGTGAAGCTGGCACACCTATTGATATCACAGTTGTTCGAAAAGGGGAAACTGCACCTATCTCTTTTCATATAGTAAGAGGGATCATTAAAGTCAAATCAGTGAATGCAAAAACACATGATGATTCTATTCTTTACCTTAGAATTACATCATTTGATAATAATGTTGCTGAAGAGTTAGAAAAATATATCAAAGAGCACAAAACAAAAACAAAAGGGATCGTTTTGGATCTTAGAAACAATCCAGGTGGATCACTTGAACAGTCAATCAAAACAGTTGATATGTTTGTTGATAGTGGAGTGATTGTTTCTCAAAAAGGGAAAACAAGCTCAGAAGATAGCTCATTTAGCGCTACAAAAAAAGCAACACTTACAAAAGTACCTATGGTAGTTTTAGTAAACGGTGGAAGTGCAAGTGCGAGTGAGATCGTAAGTGGTGCATTGCAAGATTTTAAACGTGCTGTGATTGTTGGAGAAGATACGTTTGGAAAAGGTTCTGTTCAAATGCTTATGCCTATCACAAATGATAGATCTGAAGCGATTAAATTAACAATAGCAAAATACTATCTTCCTAGCGGAAGAACGATCCAAGCAGTTGGAGTTAAACCAGATATTAAAGTAGCATTTGGGAAAACACCGACAAGTGATCCAGATAAATTTTCTATAAAAGAAAAAGATCTTAAAAAACATCTAGAGCTTGAACTCAAAAAAGTAGATGATAATAAAACAATTGATAAAACAAATAGTCAAAGTGATGAAGAAAATGTTTTAGATGAAAAGAAAAAAACAATCGATGAAGAAGATTTAGTCAAAGACAATCAACTGAAATCTGCAATCGATATTTTAAAATCATTAATAATCTTAAATAAAAAATAACACCAAAAGGAGAAAAAATATGGAAAAAACTGAATTACTATACGAAGGTAAAGCAAAAAAGATTTGGAAAACGGCAGATGCAAATCTATTGATTTCTGAATTTAAAGATGATTTAACAGCGTTTAATGGTGAACTCAAATCAAGTGAAGCTGGAAAAGGTGCACTCAATAACAAAATCTCAACAGAGCTTTTTAAACTTTTAAATGCAAACAATATCCCTACTCACTTTGTAGAGATGCTTGATGATAATCATATGTTACATAAAGCGTGTGATGTAATCTTAATCGAAGTAATCGTAAGAAATATTGCAACAGGATCACTTTCAAAAAATCTTGGAATCGAAAATGGTACAGTTTTACCTTTTACACTTGTAGAATTTGATTATAAAAACGATGCACTTGGTGATCCAAAATTAAATGATCAACATGCACTTATTTTAGGTCTTGTAAAATACCAAGATGAACTTGACAAAATAAGAAGAGTTGCAAGAGAAATCAACGATATCTTAAAACCATATTTCTTTGAAAAAGGTCTAAAACTAGTAGATTTCAAACTTGAATTTGGAAAAGACAAAGATGGAAACATCATTTTAATTGATGAGATTAGCCCTGATAACTGTAGATTTTGGGATGTTGAGTCTGGAGAGTCTTTAGATAAAGATAGATTTAGACAAGGGAAAGGTGGACTTAAAGTTGCCTATGAAAACGTACTCAATAGAATTTTAGGTAATTAATCTACTTCTTGCTAAAGTATAAAGTTCCACAAGACTTTATACTTTTTTTATTTTTGCTTCCATTTTAACGCTTGCTTAATATTTCTCTTGTATAATCAAATCGCTATAATTTTCATAAGATAATCTTATTACATAAAAGTTACTTTTATAGAAGAAAGGATCACCATGCATAACTTTGAAGAGATTATAAAAGTTACAAAACATTTAAGATTACTCTATGTAGAGGATAATAAAGATGTTATGAAATCAACGTTTCATTTTTTACAAGATTTTTTTGATAATATCATTGTTGCACAAGATGGTATAAAAGGATTTGATATTTTTTTACAAAGGTAACATTATCCATGAAAATAATAAAAAAATCGATCTCATATTAACTGATATTTCAATACCAAATGAAGATGGCCTTTCTATGTCAAAACGGATACGTGAACTAGATGAACATATTCCAATTTTGATCCTTTCTGCTTTTGATGATCGTGAGTATTTTATGGATAGTATTTCACTTGGAGTAGATGGCTACATTCTTAAGCCACTTCAAATACCACAATTTATAAAGATTATCAATAAAGTGGTTACGAAGCTCAATAATGAATATAAACTCAAACAAAATCTTAATATTTTGCACCAATATCAACAACTCACAGATAAAAGTGCAATCATTTCCAAAACTGATACAAATGGAATCATAACCTATGTCAATGATCAATTTTGTAGAATATCAAAATATACTCAAGATGAACTCGTAGGATCACCTCATAATATTATTAGGCACCCTGATAATCCATCAACACTATTTGAGGAGATCTGGAAAACAATCAAAGATCAAAAACAGATTTGGAAAGGTGTTTTAAGAAATTTAACTAAAGATCATGAAAGTTACTATGTTGATACTACAATCACCCCTATTTTAGATATGAATGATGACATTATTGAGTATATTGCAATTAGACATGATATCACAGATGTAATGAATCCAAAAAGACAACTTTTAAATGCTATCTTTGATTCAGAAAAACCACTTGTTGTACTTCTAAAAATTGAAAATTACGACAACATAGAAAATTTTCTAGGTAAAGAGATGATCGAGGAAATAGATAAAAAATTCGCAAAGATGATCTTAGAAAAAGTTCCTAAAAATTGTGATTTTGATATAGTTTACAGCTTAGAAAGTGGAAAATATGCACTTACAAAAGATCTCAAAAATTGTGAAAATGATATAGATGAAATATTAGATGATCTTAAAACATTTCAGTCTTTGATTAATACTATGAGTATCGATTTAGGAGATATTGAATATGACATTAGCGCAATTCTTAGCGTATCATATAATGGAAATGTCTTTGAAAATGCAAAACTCGGGATCAAAGAAATACTACGAAATAAACAAAAATTTATAGTTGCGAACTATCTAAGTGAACAAAAACATGAATCAGCTGTAAAAAATATCACAACATTGACAAAAGTAAAAAAAGCAATAGCAGAACTTCGAATCATCTCTTACTTTCAACCTATAGTCAATAATCAAACAGAACAAATTGAAAAATATGAATCTCTCGTAAGACTTGTGGATGAAGATGGTTCTATTATCTCTCCATATTTCTTTTTGGATATCGCAAAAGAGGGACAATACTACAGTGATATTACGGCTATAGTATTACAAAATTCATTTAACGTACTCCAAAATACAACAATGAATATCTCCATAAATCTATCCGCACTTGATATTGAAAAATATTCTACTAGAGAGGAACTTTATAGGTTACTTAATCTGTATCAAGATGATGCAAATAGGATAGTTTTTGAACTTTTAGAAGATGAAAATGTGCACGATATGGAAGTGATAAAAGAGTTTATTACAAAAGTAAAATCAATAGGTGTAAAAATAGCGATAGATGATTTTGGTGCTGGATATTCAAATTTTGAAAGGTTATTAGAATATCAGCCAGATATTTTAAAAATAGACGGTAGTTTGATTAAAAATATTGAAACGAGTGAGTATTCGCTTGCCGTTGTGAAAACAATCGTAACATTTGCAAAAAGTCAAAATATCAAAACAATCGCTGAATATGCTGAAAATAAAGAGATTTTTGAGATATTAAAATCGTTAGATATTGATTATTCACAAGGATATTATTTTGGAAAACCAGCACCATTCTAAGGCTTAGTAAAATTATAAGTCAAATTTAGATAAAATCCCAAAATATCGAATAAACATATAGAGGTAAAAAAATGAAAGCTATCGTAAATATTGGTCTTAAAAAAGGTGTTCTTGACTCACAAGGAAAAGCAACTCACCATACACTTGATACACTTGGATTTACTAGTTTAGTAAAAGATGTAAGAGTTGGAAAACAAATCATTATTGAATTGAACACAAATGATGAAAATGAAGCACGAGAATCAGTTACTAAAATGTGTAAAGATCTTTTAGCAAATACTGTTATTGAAGATTTCGAAATTACTTTAGAGGCTTAAAAGATGCATGTAGTAGTTTTACAATTTCCAGGGACAAACTGTGAATATGACACAAAATATGCTTTTGAAAAATTAGGCGCGCAAGTTTCTATAGTTTGGCATGAAGAAAAATCGATCCCAACTGATACAAAACTTGTAGTTTTCCCAGGTGGATTCTCTTATGGAGACTATTTAAGAAGTGGAGCTTTAGCAAAACACGCTCCTATTATGGATGCTGTAAAAGAGTATGCTAACAATGGTGGCTATGTTCTTGGTATCTGTAATGGTTTTCAAATTTTAACAGAAACTGGTCTTTTACCTGGTGCTCTTAAAAGAAACGATAATCTTCATTTTATCTCTAAACATCATCACTTAAAAGTTGTAAATAATGATAATAGGTTTTTACAAGAATTAAATGTTGGTGATGTTTTAAATATCCCAGTTGCACACCATGATGGAAACTTCTACATCGATGATGCTGGACTTAAAGAGTTAAAAGCAAATGGTCAAGTATTACTCCAATATTGTGATAAGAATGGTGTCAACCAAGTATTAAATGGAAGTGTTGAACAAATTGCTGGAATTTGTAACAAAAACAAAAACGTATTTGGTTTAATGCCACACCCTGAACGAGCTATGGAGCTTTTACTTGGATGTGATGATGGTGTAAAAATGCTTGAAGGTTTTTTAAAATAATCAGATCACATGACAAACACTATTAAACTTTTTTTTGGTTTTTTCCTCCTTTTTTTTCAGATTACAATAGGTGCAGTTGAATGGGAGGAGATTAAACCTAAACTTGAACCGGAAAAAGTTTTGCATGCAAAATACACTGCCTATCCAACACTTGTTCATACAAATGAAAAATTTGAAGTCAAAATCGAAGCTAATATTTTACTTCCTGAGGATAAAGAGTTTTCTCTTTTTACAGATATCCCAGAAACACCAAATCTTATAAAAAAAACTGATGAGATTACATGGTATAAAAAACAAACTGCAACATACGAAGCAACAATCACTTTTCAAGCAAAAGATGCACCTTTTAGTTTTCCAATAATTGGTTTATCTATCTTAGATAGTAATAACACTATGATCGACAAGACATTGTTAGTACTTGATAATATTCCATTTACAAAACTCACTTACAATAAAGATCTTTATTCAAATTTAGAAGCTTCTTCACTTTCTATAGATAATCTCAAAGTAAAGCAATACAACAACGATGAAATTTTATGTTCTATGGAGATCCATGCGAAAAATAGTAATCTAGGTGACTTTAAAATACCTCACTTTTCAAATCAAGGAAACAAAGGACTTGTAAACAAAAATGGTGAGCAGATCTTATATTATTTTGTTATAGTACCTCTTGATACACAAAGTATAAAATTTGAATATTATAACTCTACATCCAAACAAGTTCTTTTACAAGAGATTCCTGTGATTGTAGAAGAGGATCTTGTAAGTACACAAACTGATCTTAATCCTGATGCTGGAAATCTTAGTTTTTATAAAAAAGTTTTTTATGCATTTATGGCTACCATTTTTTTGATGGTTTATTATTATAAAAGATACAAAATAGCGCTTATCTTTACAACTATTTTTACAGTTCTTTTAATAGCTATGCTTCTTCCAAATAGCCATATGACACTTAAAAAAGATCAAAGAGTCTATATTCTTCCTACACATAACTCTACTGTGTTTAAAGTGATTAGTGAAGAGGAAGATGTTGAAGTTTTAGTTGAAAAAAATGGATTTAAGAAAATACTTTTTAAAAACAATCATATCGGATGGGTAAAAAATGACTAAAATAAGAGGTATTCTTATTTTAATACAGTTCGCTTTTACTGTATCTATTACTATTATTTTGATGTATCTATTCAAAAAATCAAATAGAAAAGTAAGACTTGTATGGGCGAATTTGCAACTCAAACTGATGGGCGCCAACCTAATCGAAGAAGGATCATACGATCAATCGGCTGATATGCTGATCTTCAATCATCAATCGATGATGGATATTATACTTTTTGAAGCGATTGCTTCAAGAGATATCGCATGGGTAGCAAAAAAAGAGATTGGTGATATCCCATGGTTTGGGCACATATTAAAAGTTCCAAATATGATTATGGTTGAGAGAGAGAGTAAAAAAAGTCTTATTCAACTTTTAAAAGATACAAAAGAAAGATTAGATGATGGACGACAACTTTGTATTTTTCCAGAAGGTACAAGAACAGATGGAAAACATCTTCGTAAATTCAAAGCTGGTGCAAAAGTGATAGCTGAAAAATATAATCTAAAAGTGCAGCCAGTTGTAATTATTGGGTCAATTGATGTATTTGATTCAAAAAGAGCTACTCAAAAAAGTGGAAATATTAAAGTTGTATATTTACCAACAGTTGAAGCTTCCAAAGAGAGTTTTTGGTATGAAGAGAGTGAAGAAAAAATGGGCGAAATACTTAAACAAAATATTTAAAAGGCAAAAAGATTATGGAAATATTACAAAAAGTTCAAGAACAAATACTATCTTACGTTAAAGAGATAGCAGATGATAAAAGTCTAGAACTTTTGGGATTACTTCCAAATGGAAAGATGCTTCGAAGTAAATTGATCTTGAAAATTGCAGGAGCAAATGAAGAGTCGATAAAACTATGTGCAGTTGTAGAGATGATCCATGCTGCTTCACTGCTTCACGATGATGTAATCGATGATGCAACTACAAGAAGAGGGAAACAGACGATTAACGCTCTTTTTGATAACAAAACATCGATTATGTTTGGGGATATTTTGTATTCAAAAGCATTTACAGAACTAACTAAAATGGATAAAGAGGTTGCTTATACTATCTCAAATGCTGTCACACTTTTAAGTGTTGGGGAGCTTTTAGATGTAGAACTTTCAAAAATATTCAATACTTCATACGATAAATATCTTGATATGATCTATAAAAAAACAGCATCACTTATAGAAGCAAGTGCCAAAAGTGCAGCTATTTTAGCAAATAAAAATAGAGATAATTTTGCACTTTATGGAAAAAATCTTGGTCTTGCTTTTCAGATGGTAGATGATATTTTAGATATCACAGAAGATAGTGAAAAGTTAGGGAAACCTGCTATGCTTGATTTTGTAGAGGGAAAAGTCACTATCCCTTATCTTTTTACCTATGAAAGATCAAATGAGCAAGATAAAACAAAACTAGAAAACTTTTATAAAAAAGAACTCTCAAATGATGAAACTTTGTGGCTTAAAAACCAATTTAGTACCACAAATGCGATCCAAGATAGTATCGCTTTAGCACAAAAATTTGGATCAAATGCCATTGAAGCTATCAAAGATGAAAATAATGAAGATCTTGTTCTTATCATGAAAGCGATGATTGAGCGAGATTTCTAACTATCTTTTTAGTTCCACTACTTTTTTTCTATTCCAAAATATTGTGATCGCACTGTTATGTCTGTGATCGCAATATTTGAAAGTAATATATCAAAAACAACATCTGCTATCTCATCTGCAAGTAAGTGATTCGCTTCTTTAGATGATGGTTGAAATTTAAGATCATCAAAAAAAGGTGTAAGGGTCATATCTGGGTTAATAGAGGTGACTCTTACTCCACTTTTTCTCACCTCTTCAAATAATGCTAATGCAAAATCACGAAGTCTGCTTTTTGTTGCTGTATAGAGTGCAGAAAATTTAGAGTGCCTTGTAGCTTCAATCGATGCGATATTGATTATGATCCCTTTTGTTTGTTTTAATGATCTAAGGGTTAAATTCGTAAGAAGTATTGGTGCAGTTAGATTAATAGCTATCAAATTATCGATTTGCTTGGTGTTTAACTCCTCGTGAGGCTCAAATAAACCGATTCCTGCACAATTGATCAAGAAATCGATTTGTGTTGTTTTTAGGATCTCTTTAACTTCTTTTTCTAACTCTTCTTTATTTTCTAAACGTGAACTAAGTCTAATCACTAGATGATTATTGTTTTCTAATTTTTCACAAATAGCTTTTCCAATCCCGCTGCTATATCCAGTTACGATTCCTATCATAGGGTACTCTTTTTCATTTTTTGAATATAAATGAACACAACTATCAACATAGCAAAAAGCAGCCCAATAATAATCTGATGCAGATACTCTTTTAGTAACACCTCATTTCCACCTATAAAATATCCAAGCATCGCTAATATAATCACCCAAATCCCAGCACCTAAACTTGTATAGAGTGAAAACTTATACAAACTCATCCTAGAAAGCCCAGCAGGAAGAGAGATATATTGCCTTACAACTGGTACAAGCCTTCCTACAAATGTTGAAATCTCTCCATGTTTTTTAAAATACTCTTCCATTTTGATAAGAGTCTCTTCTTTAAAAAAGAAATATTTTCCAAATCGAAGCACAAAAACTCGCCCAAATTTAATTGCTAAAAAATAGTTAAATACTCCACCTGCAAGACTTCCAGTAATTCCTGAAAAAATAACCAAAAATAGATCCATCTCCCCTTTGCTTGCCAAATAACCAGCAGGTATCATAGCAACTTCTGATGGAAATGGAAAAAATGAACTCTCCAAAAACATCATTACAAATATCCCGATGTATCCCAAATCTGAAACAGTTTGTACTATCCAATTTATCATATCATGCAGCATTTCTTTCCTTTTTAAAACTCTAAAAACATTTTGAGTTTCTCTTTATCTATTAAGCGATTTTCACTATCTAAAATCTCTATTTTTCTAAGTTTTCCAAGAGTTCTTGAAAGTGTTTCTGGAGTCATATTAAGTAGATTTGCGATATGAATATTTTTATTTTCATAAAAAATATTTCGATTTTCATCAAGCAAAGAACACACTTTTGTGGTAGCATCAAATATTAGATTTCGATTAATACTTATTTCAAGATTTTTAATCTTTTTTGTAAGCGACCTAATTATATCAATTGATACATTTGAGCTCATTTGAATCATCTGTATAAATTTTTCTCTCTCTATTTTTCCTATAATTGCTTCACTACTCATACAAACTGCAGTTGCAGGGAATCTAATATTTTCTAAAGTAGCCATCTCTCCTACAAGTGTTGGCTTCGAAAAATAGTGTAAAACCACCTCTTGTGATTTTATCCCTGTTTTGTATAGTTTCAGTTCTCCTGAAATAAGAAGATAAAAATATTTTGCATCATCTCCCTCATAAAACACAATGTTATTACTTTCAAATTTTTCTACTCTTATAATTTGACTCAGTTTTTCTATCTCATCGCTATTCAAACTACTAAACATATCTATATTATGTAATATCTTTTTGATCATAAGAAAGATTATACACTATCTTTATTGATATAGATCAATGAAATCTCTTTCAATCTTGCTAGAATAAGAAAAAACTTACCAAAGGAAAACTATGCTTATAGACAAAAACAATATTCCAATTGTTGCAATGGAGTTTATGAATGATGTTCATGGTGAGGATATAGATATTATAAATAGCCTTTTTGAACTTATTGTAAACTATGAACAAAATCCAAGTGAAGAGAATAAAATAACCTTCAATCAAACATATCAAGAGTGGATAGAACATACAATGGCTCACTTTCAAAGAGAAGAGAAAATGATGGAGGAGAAGCGATTTCCACCTTATCCATTTCATAAAGGGGAACATGATAGAGCTTTAGAAAAAATGCACGACATATTTCATACATGGGAAAAAACAAATGATATTGGGATTTTAAAAATATATTTTATAGAGGAGCTTCCCCTTTGGCTTGAAAACCATATCAAATCGATGGATACAGTAACAGCGATATTTTTTAGAACAGGGCTTAGTCCTTGTGCGATCCACTAATGATGAACTATCCAGATTTTTTTAATATTCTTCCAAAGATTACACTTCAAGATTCTCTTGCAGATTTTTTAGGTACTTTTGAAGATGGTATAGTAGAGTTTAGTTATTTGGATATTGTAAAATCAGCAGGGCATAGTTGTCCAACGGTTGCTGGAGCTTATCTACTGACTCTTATAGCACTCCAAAAGCTCTATCCAAACGAATTACCAAAACGAGGTGAGATAGAGGTGTTTTTTAAAGAGAATCAATTTGAAGGGGTTGCTGGGGTAATAGCTAATGTGGTTACCCATATCACAGGAGCAACTTATAAAAATGGCTTCAAAGGGATTAGTGGAAAGTTTGATAGAACAAATCTTTTATTTTTTAATGCACCAATCACTTCAAGTATAAAATTTGAAAGAAAAGATACAAAACAATCAATCGAACTGATTTATGATATAAGTGAAATCGCTACAGACCCAAAAATTCCATATTTTATGAAACAAATGATTCAAGGAATTGCAACAAAAGAAGATCAAAAGTTATTTGGAGTTTTATGGCAAAAAAGAGTGCATGATATATTTGTCAATATCGATAAGGTGATTTTGATAGTATGAAGGAGGAGAAATTTATCAGTGAAATCACCACTTTGGAAAAGTTTTTCACCCCATATTGTAATAGCTATCACAAAAGCCAGATCACAAAACAATACCACATAATCTATAAAAACAGTAGTGTTTTTATAGAGTCAACTTTATGTTTAGAGTGCCACGAACTTCTTGGCTATTCATTTGAAAGGCTCAAAGAGTGTCCACATGAAGAAAAACCACGGTGTCGAAAATGCAAACACAATTGCTATGAAAAATCAAAATTTAATCGTCTTGCTAAAATCATGAGTTATAGTAGTATCATCCTTGGATTTAAAAAAATGAAAAATTCACTCTCTAAGCTTTTGCATTAATCTTAGCCATATAACTCATCTTCATCATATCTTCCATTTGATTATTTGAGGCATATTCAAACCCAAAAACATCTTTCCAAAGGGTATGAGCTTCCATACAAAGATAAAAATAAACATCCTTGTGCCATGGGTTAAAAGCATCATAAATGCTCTTAAACATCTCTTTTTTTGTTTCCATTGGATAACTTTGTTTCCCATTGATAGTTTCAAATGGTATCTGAAGAATTTTTGTTTTCATCTCTCGTTCTCGCAGTTGTTTGATTACTGGTTTTATAAATGTAAGTGTTCCCATCGATACAAGAACCACTTCATTTGGATTAAAGTCACTTATCAATCTTTTTACGATAGAGATATAATCATCAAGATAGTTTTCATACACCACAATTGGATGAAAATGAAATCCTACCAAAACTCCTTTATTTGCTAAAGTTCTTGCAGAGTTTATCCGCTCATCAAGTGAAGCTGTTAAATGTTCCTCATTTGCAACAATTATTTGAGGATTTAATGACCATGTTACAATAATATTTCTAGGCACTTCATTTTCTAAAAAATAATTTATATTATTTGATTTTGTTTTAAATTCCAAAATTACATTTGGATATTATAAATTTAATTTCACTCCTTAAAGCAATGTTTAAGAGTTTCTGATAAGATTTCTAAAATTTCAATACAAAGGAATAGAATTATGTATAATAGAGAATATCTATCTGATGGTAAATCTGGTAGTGAAAGTTATTCAAGTTTTGAATCACAAGCTAGTTCAAGACCTGAAAATCTTATAGGATTTTTAAGAGCTACTTACCAATTATTTGCAAGTAGTTTACTAGCTGCGACTGTTGGCGCATATATCGGATTAGGGATGGCTTCGGTTATTTCAAGCTGGTATTGGGGACTTGTTATTTTAGAATTCGCTCTTTTATTTGGACTTTATGCCGTAAAAGATAAACCAGGTGTCAATTTAGCTGTACTATTTGGATTTACATTTGTAAGCGGACTTACACTTACTCCATTACTTAGTTCAGTGTTTAATATGCCAGGTGGTGCTTCTATCGTAGCTCAAGCATTTTTAATGACTTCAGTTGCATTTGGTGGAATCTCAATGTTTGCTATGACTACTAAAAAAGATTTTAGTGGTATGGGAAAAATGTTATTTATTGCTGTGATTATTCTTATTGTTGGGTCAATTAGTAATATTTTTATCGGTTCACCAATACTACAACTTGGTATTGCAATGATTGGTGCTTTAGTATTTAGTGCATTTATCCTTTACGATACACAACAAATTATTCAAGGTGGATTTCAAACTCCTATCGAAGCTGCAATTGCACTTTATTTAGATTTCTTTAATCTATTTGTTTCACTTCTTCAAATACTAGCTTCTTTTGCTGGTAATAAGGATGAATAACGAGTCACTTCGACTCATCGATGCCAATCTCAATAGACTTAGAGAAGGTATCAGAGTTGTTGAGGATATATTTCGGTATATCTTCAATGACAAAATTATCGCTTCAAGATTAAAAGCCATTCGACACCTCTCAAGACTTTCAAACTATCAACAATTGTTAGATTCAAGAGATATCATCAATGATGTTTTAAAAGATTCAACAAAAAGTGAACAAACAAGAGATCAACTCCTTTCTATCCTTATAGCTAATTTCAAAAGAGCGCAGGAGAGTGCTAGAGTGCTTGAAGAGTTTGGAAAACTACTCTCACCAAAAGATAGCGAAAATTTCAAACATATTCGTTATGAACTTTACGATATTGAGAAAAGTATAACCTTATTAAAGATATAATGCCGCTTATTTTAAAAATGAGAAGGTATTCAATGTATAAATATTCAGCTCTAACTTTTGCTCTACTTACCTCACTTTTTGGTGATGTTACGATGTGTTATAAAGAAAACATTGCTTCACCATCAAAAGTTGAAACTACTCCGCTTGATGGAGGAGAATGTAAAAGTAAATACTCTGTCACAGATATGAAAAACAGTGGCTGGATTATAAAAGATATCATTGCTACAAAAAGTGATAGTGGACTTAATTATACATATACTTTTTCAAAAGTTACAACAACTAGTAATACTATTTCACAAGAAAATTTACAAGCCCAATTGATTCTTTTAGATAAACAAAAAGAGCTTCAAGTAAAAGAGGATAAAGAAACAAAATCTATCCTTGATGGTAAAAAAACTTATGAGAAACAATGTGCTAGTTGCCATGGATTTAAAGGTGAATTAGAACCACACACATCTTCTAAACTTATAGGTATGAGTAGTGAAGATTTTGATGATTCTATGAGAGCGTATAATCTAAGAGACAAAGATAAAGGTGCTGCAATATTAATGAATACGTACACATTAATGTCAGGTGAACGAAAAGATGTTATTAAATACTTAGAAAGTATTGATGTACTTATTAAACCAGTAAAAAAATAAAAGAGAGAGAAGATGACAAAATATATATTCGTAACAGGTGGGGTTTTAAGTAGTTTGGGAAAAGGTATCACAAGTGCAAGTATCGCTTCACTACTCAAGCAAAGTGGCTTTGATGTAAGTATGCTTAAAATAGACCCATATCTTAACGTTGATCCAGGGACAATGAGTCCACTAGAACATGGGGAAGTATATGTTACTGAAGATGGTGGAGAAACAGATCTTGACCTTGGACACTATGAAAGATTTTTAGATAGAACTCTTGGGAAAATGAACAACTTTACTACAGGACAAGTGTATAGTGCTGTTATTAAAAGAGAGCGA
Source organism: uncultured Arcobacter sp. (assembly GCA_937860115.1). Taxonomy (GTDB): domain Bacteria; phylum Campylobacterota; class Campylobacteria; order Campylobacterales; family Arcobacteraceae; genus CAIJNA01. Next base: position 19,440 of record CALMBI010000110.1, read on the forward strand.
GAGGGTGGTTATTTAGGGAAAACTATTCAAGTTATCCCACATATTGTTGATGAGATCAAAAGTAGAATCTATGCGGCTGGAAAAGGGCATGAGTTTTTAATAGTTGAGCTTGGTGGAACAGTTGGAGATATCGAAGGTTTACCATTTATGGAAGCTGTGCGAGAAGTACGACACGAAAATCCAAAAACAACAACAATGAATATCCATGTAACACTTGTACCATATATTGCTGCCGCTGGTGAACTTAAAACAAAACCAACACAACACAGTGTTCAAGAACTTAGAAGAATTGGTATTATGCCTCATATGTTGGTATGTAGAACAGAGAAAAAATTACCAGCCGATTTGAAAAGAAAGTTAGCATATAGTTGTGATGTTGACGAAGATTGCGTTATCGAAGCTGGAGATGCAGCTAGTATTTACGCTGTTCCTATGAACTTCCTAAAAGAAGGTATTTTAGATCCAATCGCAAAACATTTTGAAATGGACAAAATGAAACCAGATATGGACAAATGGGATAACCTTGTAAAACATATCGTCCATCCAAAAGATGAAGTAAATATCGCTTTTGTTGGAAAATATCTTGAACTCAAAGAAGCATATAAATCACTTCAAGAAGCACTTGTACACTGTGGAGCACACCTCAATAGCAAAATCAATATCAACTGGTGTGATAGTGAAAAAATAGAAGAAAAAGGTGCAAAAGAGATTATCGCTGATAGTGATTGTGTACTTGTTGCTGGTGGATTCGGTCATCGTGGTGTTGAAGGAAAAATAGAAGCAATAAAATTTGCAAGAGAGAACAACATTCCATATCTAGGAATCTGTCTTGGAATGCAACTCTCAATCATCGAATACTTGCGAAATGTAGTAGGTATCAAAGAAGCAAATAGTGTAGAATTTGATAAAGAAACATCAGAAGCAGCAATCTATCTTATCGAGCAATTTTTAGATACAAATGGAAATAGCCAATTAAGAACACATACTTCACCAATGGGTGGAACGATGAGACTTGGAGGGTATCCTTTTGAAGCAAAAACTGGGTCAATTTTAGAAAAAGCTTATGGTCCTGGAATTAGTAGTGAGCGACATAGACATAGATATGAAGCAAATCCTGCATATAAAGAGATCCTTGAAAAAGCTGGAATGATCGTAACTGGTGAATCTAATGGACTTATTGAAGTAGTTGAAATCCCAAATCACAAATGGTTTGTAGGTGTTCAATTTCACCCAGAATTTAAAAGTAGCCTTCAAACACCAAATCCAATTATTCTAGCATTTGTAGAAGCTGGATTAAATGCAAGGAATTCATAATTTTCTTGCAACTTTTAGTTAGCTAAATATTGCTAACTTCTCTTGTGGGATACGAGAAAGTTTTCCACTTTTTAAAAATACCAATGTAACTTTCGTTTTAAAAAGAATCTCATTTAATCTTTTGATTGTTTGTTCTAATACGATAGAAGCTTTTTTGATTTCAGAAACTTCTGTACTTACATCTAAAAGATCACCAAACTTTGCGGAAGAGATAAAATCACATTCCATATGCTTCACAACAAAAAAATCATCTCCATCATGAGGACTAAGCCCTTTTTGAAAAAACAATTCACTTCTTGCTCGCTCACAAAAATTTAAATAGTTTGAATGATATACTATCCCACCACAATCTGTATCTTCGTAATAAACTCGTATCTGCAAACCATACTCCTTCATTTTTAATTATCTATTTTTTACTCAAGACTAGATTATACAAAACAGATTCTTTGACTATCTTGCTAACAAATACTATAGCCACAATCAATTATTTTATATAAACTATTATAAAATATGAACACGTATTCAACATGGGGAAACAATGTCAACTAAAAAAGAACAAAAAAAAGAACAAATTATGCAAGCAACATTAGAGTTATTTGCTAAAAATGGTTTTTATAATACAACTATTCCAGATATAGCAAACGCCCTTAAAATGAGCGTTGGTAATCTATACAATTATTTTAAATCAAAAGATATCCTAGCAAAAGAGATAATAAAATATATCTCAATATATATTGGAAATAAATTTAAAGAGATCAATGAAAAAGAGATCTCAACCAAAGAAAAAACTTATGAGATAGTCAAAGTTTATTTTTTATTAGCTCAAAAACACCCAGAGATGATCGATTATTTTTTAAGAATCTATTTATCAAACAGAGAAGTGTTTAAAAACGGCTGTGAGGGGATGTTATGTGTTAATGAATTTGTAACTGAGATTATGATCTTTTTTGAAGAGGGTGTTGCAAATGGTGAGCTAAGAAATCAAGATTTTTTCTCAGCTTTTGGACTTTTTATGGGATATCTTGGTGGAATGGTTTTTTTAAAAGGGGAAAATCAACTCCCACAATCTTTAGAATCTTATACTAAAGATGTAAGTGAAAATATCTACAAAGCGTTAAGTGCTTAAGAAATGAAACTTATATGGATTAGCTCACTTGCTTGTTATGGAAATGTTCATTCATTTTTTAACTACAAGTATATTGATAGGTTTTTAAATGATTTTGAGTTTATCTATCATCCATCAATCGAATCAAAATACACTATAGCAGATCTTGCACATCTTAATCTACCATGCGATATATTACTTTTAGAGGGAACCTTAGAAGATGATCTTAAAAAAGCTGAAATTGATATTACTTATCTGATCGAAAAATATGGTTCAAAAGCAAAGAAGATCTTAACCGTTGGAACATGTGCTAGTTTTGGTGGAATCTTTTTAAATAAACAAGAGAACCGATATGGTTTTTTGTATAGACAAGATCAAGTTCATGAAAGATATGAGCACTTCAAATTTTACAAAAATACAATCACAATGCTTCAATAATAGGTCAAGCA
>CALMBI010000111.1 GCA_937860115.1 uncultured Arcobacter sp.
AAAGCCGATAAATGATCTTAGTCGTGGGTGTTTGGTAGAAGATATTGTTAATACCATTGCAATTACAGCAATACAAGCACAAATGACTAAGGGTTAAACAATGAAAAAGAAAAATCTACTTGTACTCAATTTGGGGAGTTCCTCTTTGAAATTTAAACTATTTCAATGGGAGGATCTATCTGTTATTGGGAGTGGTTTGATTGAATTGAATGATGCTAAAACTCCAAAAGAAGCAATACAAGAGATGGAAGAGATATTAGTAACGTATGGAATAAAGAGTGTAGAGGAACTTTATGGAGTCGGACATCGTGTCGTACATGGTGGGGAAAAATTTTCACAAGCGACTCTGATCGATCCTAGAGTGATCGAAACCATTGAAAAGTTAATTCCATTGGCTCCACTTCATAATAGAGCAAATCTTGATGGGATTTTAGAGATTCAAAAAATAGCTCCAGATCTCAAACAAGTGGCTCTTTTTGATACAGCTTTTCATCAAACTATGCCAATTGAAGCATATTTGTATCCATTACCTTATGAATTGTATGAAAAATATCATATCAGAAGATATGGATTTCATGGTACATCACACCACTATGTAGCAAAAGAGGCAGCAAAAATTTTAGATAAAGATCTTCAAGAACTCAATTTGATCACGATCCATTTAGGGAATGGAGATAGTATTTGTGCTATCAAAAATGGACAAAGTATAGATACATCTATGGGTTTTACTCCACTTGAAGGTCTTATGATGGGAACACGAAGTGGAGATATAGATCCATCAATTGTATTTTATTTAATGGAGAATAAACACTATACTGTTAAACAGTTAGAGGGTATTTTAAATAAACAAAGTGGTCTTTTTGGGATTTGTGGCCAGAGTGATATGAGAAAAATTGATCAGATCGCAGATGGTGGAGATGAGAAAGCGATTTTGGCTCAAAAAATGTTTGCATATCATGTAAAAAAATATATTGGAAGTTATATGGCTATTTTAGGTCGGGTAGATGCGCTTATTTTTACAGGTGGAATTGGAGCAAATGATCAAGCTATGAGAGATCGAATCTTAGAGGGATTAGAACTTTCATCGCCTATTTTTGTGATCGATACAGATGAAGAGAAAGAGATTGCTTTTGAAATTAGATCCTTACTCAAATTGCAGGAGAATTGAGAATGAAAATATTATTAACTGGAGCAAATGGGTATATCGGTAGAAGATTAAAAAATATCTTGATTCAAGATCTAAGGATTGATTTAAGGATCTTTGTACGCAATAAAAAAAGTCTTTCAAAAGATATACTAGCAGATTTTGATGTAGTTGAGGGGGATAGCTTTCATCTTGAGGATTTAGAAAAAGCATTATGTGGAGTCGATGTTGCTTTTTATTTGATCCACTCCTTGCACCAAGAGAACTATAAAGATCTTGATAAAATATCAGCTCAAAATTTTATTACAATTGCTCAAAAATGCAATGTCAAAAAAATTATTTATTTGGGTGGATTGGGTGTCAAAAATGATCATATAAGTGAACATTTGATGAGTAGAATTGAAACGGGGGAGATACTGAGTAGTTCCTCTTTAGTACAAACAATTTGGATCCGTGCTGGGGTTATTATAGGGAGTGGAAGTGCTAGTTTTGAGATTATTAGAAATCTTGTAGAAAAACTCCCTTGTATGATCACACCAAAATGGGTTGAAACTTTTGCTCAACCTATTGGGGTTGATGATGTGATGAGTTATTTGATCGAAGCTATTTTTTTAGAAACACAAGAGAGTCTTATTGTTGATATTGGAACAAACAAAATGCGATATAAAGAGATGATGCTCGAAACAGCAGAGGTTTTAGGACTCAAAAGAGTTCTTCTTTCTGTACCATTTATGACTATTGAGCTCTCATCTTATTGGCTCAATCTTTTTACTCCAGTATCTTTTGGAATGGCAAAGGCATTGATTGAAGGGTTGAAATCAGAGGTGGTGATCCAAAATGATAATGCACAAAAATATTTTTCTCATATTGAGCCAATGAGTTATAAGCAAGCAGTTCAAAAAGCAGTCGATGAGATAAAAGACAATCAAGTGATTAGTAGATGGAGTGATACAGATGGTACTACATGGGACACAACACATCACGATAAGATTAATGATGCTATTTTTGTTGATAGACAAATTGCCGATCTTGGTCACTATGATAAAGAAAAAGTATTTAAAGCTATCAAATCTATTGGTGGTAAAAATGGCTGGTTTGACTATGACTTTTTGTGGGAAATAAGGGGGATTATTGATAAAGCGATTGGTGGAGCAGGGCTTAGTCGAGGTCGAAGAGATGATTGTGATCTACGACTTGGAGAGTGTCTTGATTTTTGGAGAGTAGTTGATTTAGATGAAGGGAATAGACTTTTGTTGTTGGCACAAATGAAAGTGCCAGGGGATGCATGGTTGGAGTTTAAAATCGAAAAAAACCAACTTATTCAATCAGCATACTTTTATCCAAAAGGGATTTTTGGAAGATTGTATTGGTATAGCTTGGTTCCACTACACTATTTTATTTTTAAAAACATGATCCAAAGAATTTTAGAAAATTCTCTTGTGATTGAGAGATGATTATTTCGTTTCAATTTGGAAGATAATTTTAAATTCAGCTCCTGTATAAGTTTGTTGATTATGTTGAAAAGTTTTGTTTGATACTTCTATTGTTCCATTTGATTGTTTTTCAATGATTTGTTTTGTCATATAAAGACCAATTCCAGTCCCTTGTGATTGGTGTTTTGTCGTAAAGTATGGTTCAAAGATTTTTTCCATAATATCATCTTTTATCCCACCACCGTTGTCCAAAAAAATGACTTTGATACAATTGTTGTGATGTTTTGTAGAGATAAAAAGGACTTTTTGTGTTTCCATATTAGAAGGGGAATTAGCTATAAGTGCATCTTTAGCATTGTTGATAATATTAATAAAAGCTTGTTTAAGGTTGTTTTCTTGCCCAACAATAACAGCAGGGGATAAATCAGTGATAACTTCAATATGATTGATTTTAAGGTTTGCTTCTACAATTTTCAGACTCTCTTGTATTGTTTCACTTATATCAAAAATTTTTTGTAACCATTCAGCACTTCAAAATTTCTCTCTTTTTTCAAGCTGAATTTTCTTC
>CALMBI010000112.1 GCA_937860115.1 uncultured Arcobacter sp.
AAATACAATCCAAAATATTTATGGAATAGGGTATAAGTTCGAAAAATAGGATTTATTTCACTTCTTGAAACATCTTAATAGCCATCTTACTTGAATTTTTGATATCGACAATTGCATAGGGATTTTCTTTGTGGATCTCTTTTGGATTTTTATTTTTATAAGTAGAAAGATTTTGTTTGATAAATAACGCATCTTTATCAAATTTGGCACTTTGTAAATAGGGATTAAAAACTCTAAAATACGGAACACTATCAGCACCTGTACTAGCTGCCCATTGCCAAGAACCGATATTGCTACTTGCATCAAAATCAAGCAATTTCGAAGCAAAATATTTTTCACCCAATCTCCAATCACAAAGGAGATTTTTAGTTAAAAACGATGCAACAACCATTCGAAGTCTATTTGGCATGAGTCCTGTATTAATGAGGTGTTGCATCGCTGCATCTATTATAGGTAAACCAGTTGTACCTTCACACCAAGCTTGGTACTTGATAGGATCATTTTCCCATTTAACATCTTTATCATTGAAATTTTCGTTTTCACTTTTTGGAAAATGATATAAAATATAAGCATAAAATTCTCTCCAAAAAAGCTCTCGAATAAAAAACTCTCCACCATCTAACTTAGCTACTTGATTGAAAATTTGTCGAGGGGAGATTGTCCCAAATCGCAGATGTGTAGCTAAATTGGATGTGCCATTTTTGTAAAAATAATCTCGATCTGTTTGATAAGAAGTGATTTTAGATATAAAATCTTCAAGAAGATTTTGTGGAGATTTTTCTAAAAATTCTGGTAGTTTTGACTCATTAAATCCTAATTGCTCTAGGGTTGGGATAGTTTTATAATCATATTGAAAAAGGGTTAGATTTGTGTTTGTTTGATACTCTTCTATTTTTTCACTTTGCCATACAATACTCAGATTTTTATAAAATGGTGTGAAAACTTTGTATGGTTTACCATCACTTTTGAGTCCATCGTTTGGACTTAGCAGATAAGAATCATAAAACCTTTTCATTGGAATTATTTGTTCTGTCTCTTTATCCCTTTTGATTGCATAACTATCATAATCACAACTGCATAAAACTTCATTAAAATCTTTTTTTAGTGTTTCAAAAACATTTTTTGGCTTATCAAAGAAGATAGCAAGATCAAGTCCAATTGATTGTAGCTTACTTTTTAGATTCAAAACACTTTTATAGATAAATGTGATTCGTTTGTCATTTTTAGGAAGTTGTGAGAGAATATTGGGATCAAAAATAAATATTGGAAAAACTTCTCCAGAACTGTTAGCCAAAATTGCATTATCCTCAATTCGTAAATCTCTTCTAAACCATACTATTTGTTTCATTGTTTGCTTTCATTATTTTTTTAGTTTATTATAGATAAAAATTTTGTTTTTTTGTAGTGAAAAAATGCTTCATAATAAAGTAACAAGAGTCGTTTATTTTACCTTAAAGTTAGATTTATAGGGGATTAAGGAACCACTTAGTATATTACGAAATCTTATATTTAAACATCGAAAAAGTGAGTATTTCAATCAAAGATGATCATCAATTTGTCCAAGCTGTATCAGAGTTTATTAGAGAATTGAAATCTGGTAATAATTTAGCAAAACTATCTCAAGACACTAATACACCTGCATTAAAAGAATTGAAAAATTTATTAGAAGAACTTCGATATTACTTAGAGCATACAATTGCTAGAGATATCAATATGTTAGTGAATATATTAGATGCATATAAAGTTGGGAAATTTACTGCAAGATTTCCAGGTGCTTATGCAAAGGTTGCAGTTTCAATTAATGAACTTGGGGATTATATTTCTGCAATTTTAGTAGAAAATAAATCAAATGGTCTAACTTTAGATAGAAGTAGTGATATCTTGCTAGAAAATGTTGATCTATTAAATAAAAACTCAAACGAAGCTGCAGCAGCTTTAGAAGAAACAGCAGCAGCATTAGAAGA
>CALMBI010000113.1 GCA_937860115.1 uncultured Arcobacter sp.
GCTTCGATCATACGATTTGCTACTATTGGATGAGCTTCAGTTGTATTTGAACCCATAACGACCATAAATTCTGTTTTAAAAATATCATCAAATGGATTTGTTGCTGCACCTTCACCTATAGTTTGTCGCATACCACTCAAACTTGGACTATGGCAAACCCTAGCACAATTATCAATATTTGGAGACTCCATCGTTGTTCTTGCAAATTTTTGTAAACTATAAGCACTTTCACATGAAGTTCTAGCTCCACCCATTGCACTAAATGAATGTCTTCCATGTTTTTCTTTTACAACATCAAGCTTCCAAGCACACAGCGATGTTCCAAATTCATAAGGGACACTATACCAAATATCGTCGATGTGTGTTAGCCTTTTACTTCTAGCTTGTAACTCTTTTGGCATAAAATCATAGTTTTTTTCAATAAAAGATTTTTTTACTCGTACATCTCGTATCCTATTTTCACTTGATACAAAATGGTAACCAGTTCTCCCTTTTACACATAGTTTTCCACGGCTTACATAGCCATCAGCTTGAGCATAGATTTTTTCAATAGTATTATTTTCAACAACGGCTGTTATATCACACCCTACACCACAATAGGTGCAAACTGACTGTATCTCTTGAGCACTCATCGTATTTGTCCATTTCCTAATATTTTAAATTTATAAGTTGTAAGTTCATTGATTCCCATTGGTCCTCGTGCATGAAGTTTATTTGTACTTATCCCAACCTCAGCACCAAATCCAAAAGCACCACCATCTGTAAATCTTGTCGAGGCATTCGCATACACACAAGCTGCATCAACTGTATTTAAAAACTTTTGTATCTCTGTATAACTTTCACTGATGATCGCTTCGCTATGTCCTGAACCATATTTTTCTATATGTTCGATCGCTTCTTCTGTTGAAGCAACTATCTTAATTGATAAAATATTTGCTAAATATTCTGTGTTATAATCTTCCTCTGTTGCTTCTTTGATATGGATAATCTCATTTGTTTTAGCACATCCACAAAGTTCAGTTCCGTTTGCTTTAAACTCTTTGTAGAGTTTTGGCAAAATATAAGGTGCTAACTCTTTATGTACTAGAAGTGTCTCCATAGCATTACAAACACCTGGTCTTTGACATTTTGCATTGATACAGATTTTGATCGCTTTTTCTTCATTTGCATATTTGTCTATATAAGTGTGACAAAGTCCTTTATCGTGTTTGATTACAGGGACTGATGAGTTTTGATTGACAAATCGAATAAGTGCTTCACCACCTCTTGGAACTATCAAATCTACATAAGCATCTTGTTTGATAAGATTTGCCACTCCCTCACGACTACTATCTGGAAGTAAAGAGATGATAGATTCTGGAAGATCATTTTTCACTAAAACTTGTTGTAAAACTTGAGCTATCGCTTTATTACTGTGTTCTGCTTCTTTTCCACCTTTTAAGATACATACATTTCCACTCTTAAAACAAAGAGCCGCTGTATCACTTGTCACATTTGGACGACTTTCATAGATGATACCAATCACTCCAATAGGCACTGATACTTTTTCGATTGAGAGATTATTTTCTGTTACCCAACCATCTAAAACTCTTCCGATTGGATCTTTAAGTGAAGCTATCTCTTTGATTGCATTTGCCATATCTTCTATTCGTGATGGATTTAAAAGAAGTCTATCCATTAAAGATGATGAGAGATTATTTGTTCTACCATATTCGATATCTTTCATATTTTCCCTGATAATAAAAAGAGCATTCTCTTGCAATGCCTCACTCATTTGGAGAAGAAGATTATTTCGTATCTCTCCACTGAGCGTAGCAGCTATCGATTTCGCTTTTTTTGCACTTTGTAAAAATTGTTCCATAAGCAACCTTTTTTGTATAAATATGAATGATTATACAAAAAAGAAAATTTACTTTACATATATGCTTAGGTTAATAGATTTTGTTTAGGGAAGATTTTATTTTAGAGAAGATTTAATATCTTTTGGATTATAATTAATCAAAATTTGGTTAAGGATATTTATGCCAACAGTACTTAGAATTGATGGTTTTAGATTTTTCTTTTTTAGCGATGAGCACCTTCCTTTGCATATTCATATTGAAAAAGGTGATGGGTATATGCGAGTTGAATTAGAAACTTTCAAGGTTACTGATGTGTATAAGTTTTCGACAAAAGATATCAAAAAAGTTATCTCAATAATCGAAGAAAACCAATCAAAATTAATAGGAGCATGGAATGACTACTTCAATCCAAAGTCTTGAATTTTTAGATAAAATCTATGTTCATCTTAAAAGTGAAGATATTTTAACTATACCATATAGCTACACACCAAAACTACATGGAGCAAATAAACAACAATTGGAAAGTTATAGATTAATTGGTGGGGGAGTTGGAGTACATTTTGAAGCAATCGATGAAGATATCTCTCTTCGAGGAATTATTGAGTATAAGCTTCAAAATGAGTTAAAAGCTTCTTAACTCTCTTCCCATTTTTGTTTTATCATCTCCATAAAATAATGATGATGATTTGGTGCTAGTGCTACTTTATACTCACTTATTCCAATCTCATCTGCAAGCTCTCTATATTCGATATCGAGTTCACATTCTGTTTCAGAGTTATCAACTGTAAATGAAATAGGATAAATCAATACTTTTTTATCTTTAAATTCTGTGAGTTTATCACTCATATAAGGTCTGAGCCACTCCATTGGTCCAAGTCTTGATTGATATGCTAAGTGGATTCCTGCAAACTCTATCCCTTGCTTTTGAAGCTCTTTTTTTGCTGCTTCAACATTAGCGATGATATGTTTTTGATAAGGATCACCTTTGTCAATCACTTTTTGAGTAAGCCCATGTGCTGAGAATATAAGATCATATTCTTTTGTATCAAGATTTACCATAGCTTCTTTTATTCTCTCTACTATCGCTTTATTGTAGAGTTCATCATCGTAGTAACTATCGATTGTTTTGATTTTATTATCGATGCCATATTTTTTTGCAGACTCCATAAAATCTTCAATAGATGATTTTGTCGTTGTTTGAGAATAATGTGGATACATTGGAAATGCAAAAATCTCATCATAACTAGTAAGTTTTTCCATAATATCACTAGCAAATGGTGGTGTATATCTCATCGCATAAAAAACATCTACCCCAAGCTCTTTAGTAAGTCGTCGCACTAACCTTTTGGTATGCCCTACTATAGGTGACATTCCACCAAGAAGTGAATAATTATGTTTTGCCTCTTTTTCTCTCATTGTGGTAATAAGCCATGCAATCAT
>CALMBI010000114.1 GCA_937860115.1 uncultured Arcobacter sp.
CACCTTCGATAAGTTCATCAAATGTAGCTTTCATAAACATTACTTCACTTCCATTTGGAATGTCACCAGCAAAAGTGATCGATTGATCCTCTTCGTTGATCGCTAAAATTGTTCTTACTTTTGATTCAGTTGAATCTTCTTCTTTGATCATTAGTGGATATAAAAGACCAGAAGAAGGGAGCTCTGAAGATTTCTCTCCAAGATATTTTTTATACACTTCAAGAGCAGGTTCGTTATCTAGTTTATATAAAATATTATTTTTTGCTTCAGTTACCATTCTGTCGATACCAAATTTTTTCCAACCACCTTGTGATCCATAAGCAATTTTAAAATCCTCTCCATAAAATCCAATAGAGGTAACAAAACCACTTTGTGGTTCATTATCAACAAGAACCCATGTTTGAGTAAAATTTGCATCATCTCCAGCAAGTCCACCTGTCACGATGACATTTGGAGAGAGTTGACTATTGAATCCTTTTGTAAGTTGGCTTCCATTGATTCCAAGCCCATCACTTAAGACAAAAATAGCTTTTAAATCAGGCTGTGATAAGTTTATTGCTAATTGTTTACCGATATCAAAAGAGTGATCAATAGAATCAATTTGAATAGAAGAGAGTGTTAGGGTAGTTTTTTCAAACTGGATCACCATAACACTTAAAGAGTCTTTGTAAAGAAGATCATTATGGATCTCTCCAGAAGTGGAACAACCAATAATTTTAGAAGATCGAAAAGTATTTTTAAGTTCTTCAAATCCATCTTTGATATGATCAAAATGGGTGCTTCCAAAACAGATCACCAATGTGTTTAGAGAATCAAGTGTTGCATCGAGCTTTTCATTCCATGTTTGTTATTCATAGATATAACTTTTTTTAATCATATAGAACTCCTTAAGGTAATAATTTTATCAATTCAAACTTAAAGGATACTAATATTTTTCTCTCATAAAACGACCCTTTTTTGATTTTTAGAGAATTCATTTTGAGTTCATATTCCAAAGTATAATGTTGAAAAAAAAAGGAAGGAATAATAATGAAAATTGTATTGATGTTTTTTATCTTGTTTCATACACTTTTTGCTAGTGATAAACTAGATTTACGAACCGATAAAATATATGTTTTGGATTTTTTTGCTTCATGGTGTAGTTCGTGTGAAAAAGAGATTCCAATCCTCTCTTTGATGGTACCTGATTTGCAAAAAGAGGGGATAGAGGTGATTGGTATTGATGTTGATAAAAATAGAGAAGATGGAAAAAAATTTCAATCTAAAATGGCTCAATATATCAATTTTAAAATAGTTGATGATAGTACAAATGAGATAATCAACAACTATAAACCACTTGGGATGCCAGCACTTTATGTGATCAAAGATCGCACAGTGTGCGGAAAAATATTTGGTGCAATTCCAAATCTCAAAGAAAAATTAAATCAAAAAATTAAACAATGCAAAGGGGAATCATAATGAAGGTTATATTATTTATTGTACCTATGATCTTTCTTGGTGGTTGCATGCAAGAGGTGCAACCTTGGGAAAAAGGAACGTTAGCAAAAGAAACAATGAAAGAGGGTGGGATCAACTCTTTAGTCAAAAAATACGATGAACACATCTATTACTCAAAAGAGGGAACAAAAGGTGGTGGAGCTATCGGTGCAGGAGGTTGTGGATGCAATTAGGAAAATTATCAATTGTAGCAACACTTGCAATTGCAAGTATGAATGCTTATGGGGAAGATAGCATCAATTTTGAGGTGTTGCATTATAGTGAAAACGATAGCCGAACACAGGTAATTGCGCCATCTATTGAAGTAAATAAAGATTTTGGAACTGATTATACTTTAAATGTTTCAGTAGTTGCAGATAGTGTGAGTGGTGCAAGTCCAACGTACTATAGAACAGATACTGCAAGTGGAGCATCAGCATATAGTAGAGGAACAACTGCAAATAGTAATATAAAAAAAGGGAATATCACTTATGAAGAGCAACGAACAGCTTTAAGTGCAAATCTTACAACACGATTTGATAATAGAGATGAGTTAAAAACTGGGATCAATTTGAGTGGTGAGCACGATTTTTATTCAGGGGAGCTCAGCGGATCCTATATGCACTACCTTGATTCATCTCATAATCAAAGTATCTCCTTTGGAGGTTCGATTCAAAATAATCAGATCTTAGTCAAAACAGATACGACAAGTGGTGCAAGTGAGAAAAAAACTAATACTGGGTTTACAGGACAAATTGGATTTTCACAAGTGCTTAATCAAAATAGTGTAGCAAATATTGGTACTTTTTTTACAAAAGAAAGTGGTTATATGAGTAGTCCATATCATAATATTGTGAGAGAAATCAATGCAACAACAAGTGTTGAAGCTGAAAAAAAACCAGAATCAAAAACAGCTTATGGTATCAAACTAGGATTGATTAGTGCTTTAGGGGAGACTCTTACTACTCATCTAGATTATCGTTATTATAGTGATGATTGGGGGATAGCATCACATACTCTAGATTCGTTGCTCTATTATGAACTTACAGGCAAAATAACTCTTGGGGGTGGAGTTCGATACTACACCCAAACACAAGCAGACTTTTTCAAAGAGAAGTTTACTACAGAACAATTTGCTTCAAGTGACGAGCGATTTGATGCATTTCATGGGATCACGTATAAAGGAAGTTTTGATTACAAACTGAGTGAAAAACTAAGTTACAATTTTGGAGTGAGTCTCTATGATCAATCAACGGGATTACAGGCTCTTTCTTTTACTACAGGGATACAATATAAATTTTAATGAAAAATATTTTTCAATTTGAGGTGATGACAACCCCGTGTGAGGTTGTTATCTACCATCCTTCAAAAGAGATTGCTAAAAATGTTGCTTTAGAGATATTGAATTATGCAAAAGAATTAGAAAAAAAATACAATTATTTTGATCCAAATTCATTTGTATCTGCTTTAAATAATAGATCGGTTGTCAATCTTGATCCTCAAACGAAAGATCTTCTACAAAAAGCCCAAAGTTTTTATACAAAAACAAATAAGATCTTTGATATCACAATTGCCACGATGAAAGATCTTTATAGATTTTCACAAAATGTTGCACAACTCGATCAAAAAAAAGAGGAATTAAAAAAATTTGTCGGATCAGAACATTTTGAGATCAAAAAAGGGAAACTCTACTTTGATAACCCTTACACCAAAATTGATCTAGGTGGAATGGTCAAAGAGTTTGCTGTTGATGAAGCAGTTAAGATTTTAGAGAAGCGAAAAATCAAATCAGCTTTGATCAATTTTGGAGGTGATATTTTTGCTTTAGGGAAAAAACCAGACGGGGAAAAGTTTATTGTTGGAATCAAAAATCCAGTCAATCCAATAGAACATATCAAAACAGTTGTGATTGAAAATGAAGCACTCACCACTTCAGCAAATTACGAAAGAGGATATACAATAGAAGAGAGGAGATTTTCCCATATTCTCCATACCAATAATCTTCAAGAGAAGATCATTTCAGCAACAGTGATTGGAACTAATACACTGGTGTGTGGTGTCTATTCGACAGCATTGATGATAGATCATGAATTGCCACACAAACAAAAAACAATTTTAATAGATTCACAAGGAACGATACAATGATGCAATTGTTACAAAAAATATTTTTGACTCACAGTCAAAAAATGATTATTGGAGTGAGTGTTATTTTTACACTTTTTTTAAATTATACTTTTTTTAGTAAACTGATTACATTTGGTATACAAGAAGAGAATTATTTTGTTATTTTTTCTATTCCTTTTGTATTTTGTATTTTAAGTATATTGATTTTAAACATTATTTTATTGTTAACATACAAAAAGAGTTTCAAAATTGTTCTTATAGTTTTATTTATTATAGGGGCAGGGAGTAGCTATTTTATAAATACTTTTGGAACAGTGATCGACAAAGATATGTTTGTCAATGTTTCAAAAACAGATGTGGCTGAGGTATTTGATCTTTTAACGCTAAAACTTTTTTTCTATCTTTTTATTTTAGGAGTTTTCCCATCTATACTTCTTTGGAAAATCCCTTTCCAATCAACGACATATCGTAAAGAATTGAGCTCAAAATTCATTATGATTGTGGTTTGCTTTGCTTGCATTACTGGAATCTACCTTGCTTTTAGTAAAAATTACAGTTCTTTTTTTAGAAATCATACAGAGATGAAATATTATACAAATCCATTTTATCCAACAATGTCTTTAGTTAAATTTCTCTATCATTCATCAAAGCCAATCCCAAAACTGCAAACGATTGGCGATGATGCAAAGATCACGGAAACCCAAAATAAAAAACGAAAATTGATTGTATTAGTTGTAGGGGAAACTGCACGAGCTGAAAATTTTTCACTCAATGGATATGAAAAACAAACAAATCAATTTTTATCTCAAGAGGCAAATCTCGTGAATTTGAGTGATGTTTCTTCTTGTGGAACAGCAACAGCAATCTCTGTTCCTTGTATGTTTTCAAAATTTGCAAAAGAGGATTTTGGTGATGATAAGCTTCATTATGAAAATGTGACAGATATCCTTTCAAAAGTGGGAGTGACTGTTTTGTGGAGAGATAATAATTCAGGAGGCACACAAGGGATCGCTGATAGAATCAAAAATAAGATCTCTTATGGTGGAGATAGTATTTATGATGAGGTTATGCTAGAGGGACTTGATAAAGAGTTGAAGAGTGCAAAAGGTGATGTTCTAATCGTATTACATCAAGAAGGGAGTCACGGACCAACCTATTTTAAAAGATATCCTAAAGATTTTGAGAAATTTACACCAGTGTGCAATACACAAGAATTAGAAAAATGTACTCAAAAGGAGATCGAAAATACTTACAATAACACCATTACATATACCGATTATTTTTTAGATCAAACAATTGAATTTCTAAAAAAAAATGAAAAAGAGTATGATACAATGATGCTTTATTTTTCGGATCATGGGGAATCTTTGGGTGAAAATGGGATCTATTTACATGGGCTTCCTTATATGTTAGCCCCGACAACTCAGACACATATTCCTGCTGTTGTATGGTTTGGAAGTGGATTTACTAAGGAGAGAGCAATTTTAGATACTCAAAAAACAAACCATTTTTCACATGATAATATTTTTCACACACTTCTTGGAGTTTTTGGAGTACAAACAAAAGAGTATCTTTCATCATTAGATTTTTTAAGAGTAAACAAATGAAAATTTTACTTATTGAAGATGATCCAAAAATCACTGCATTTTTAAAAAAAGGGCTTGAAGAGGAATACTTTTGTGTTGATAGTGTAGCGAATGGAGATGATGGGATCTATTTAGCAAGTGTTAATAGCTATGATGTGATTATTTTAGATATCATGATTCATGGGAGTGATGGATATATAGTGTGCCAAAAAATACGAGATGCGAAGATAACAACACCTATCATTATGCTCAGTGCAAAAAGTGCTATTGAAGATAAAGTTACTTTTTTAAACTTAGGGGCAGATGATTATTTGACTAAGCCTTTTAGTTTTGAAGAGCTTTTGGCAAGGATTCGTGTACAACTTAGGAAAAAAGAGCAAAAAGATAATCTGATTCAAATTGGGGATCTCATCTTAAATGCTACTACAAAAGTGGTAAAAAGAGGTGAAAAAATAATCACTTTAACGGCAAAAGAGTACGCTATTTTGGAGTATTTGATGAGAAATAAAAATGCAATTATCGATGAACAAATACTTATGAATACAATAATGAGTTTTGATGATTCGATCAATAGTAATCTTTTGAGTGTATATATTTATAGATTGCGAACTAAAATAGATAAAGATTTTGAGGTGAAGTTACTGAAAACATATAGAAATCAAGGATATAAAATCAGTGATGAGATTTTTTAGAAATATTAAAGTCAAACTTCTTTTAGGACTTTTCCTTTTTTTATTTATTGTTTTTTATCTTTTTGGGTATTTTGTGATCTACTCTTTGAAAATGAGTTATGATAAAACGATTGAAAACTCTTTAGTGACGGTTTTAAAAGATTTGAAACATACCTACCATCATGAGATCAATAATGTACATGAATTTGAGGATGTGAAACATGAATTTGATATTGATATACTCTACCTTCAAACAGTATTGGTCACTAAAAATAAAACAACTCTTCTTTCGGCATCAGAGGATCTTGATAAGTTTCAACTTGACTTTCCACAAAATATCCATCTATTAAGTAATGAGAGTATTGTTTTTGAGTTTCAAAAAAATATCCAATTAACTACAAAAGAGATAAAAGTTGGATCAATCATTTTATATCAAGATGAAAAAGAGATGATAGTACTGCAGTGTGGTATCCCATATAATAAGCACAATGAATTTATTCAACAATCAAAAGTATTTGTTACTATAGGATTGTTAGTTTTATTATTTGTTATCTTGGGAGTCGTTTATCTGATGCTCAATCGATCACTTTTAAGCATTACAAGTGTTATTGAAGATGTAAAAAAATAGCAATAGATGGGAAAGAACATACTCTACCACCTACACAAATTGCAACTGAAATTGATCTTTTGATTGGAACTTTTAATACATTGATTAATGAGCTTCAATCATCATACAAAAAACTCAAAGATTTTGGGCAAAATGCTTCTCATGAGCTCAAAACACCTCTTACAATTATGAGAGGAGAGATTGAAATAGGTCTTCGAAAAGAAAGATCGATAGTGGAATATCAGGATATTTTACACTCTGTCTTTACAGAACTGAATCTTTTACAAGAAACAATTGAGAAGATCTTATTTCTCTCTTCCCATAGTGATGCTCAGTTGAAAAAAACTTTTAGTGATATCTATTTTGATGAGGTGATTGCAGAGGTTATTAGTGAAAAGCAGTTATTTGCAAAACAATACAATATTCAACTTCAAATCAAAACTATTGAGCCAACGACTGTGGTAGGAAATTTTATTTTATTAAAAATTCTTTGTGCAAATTTGATTGAAAATGCTATTAAATACTCTTATGCTGAGGGTATTATAGAACTCTCTTTAATAGATCGACAATTTATTGTAGAAGATTTTGGAGTAGGGATTGATGTTGAAGATCAAGAGGCTATTTTTGAACGATTTTATCGTGTTGATAAGGTAAGAAATCATGCAAAGGGGAGTGGATTAGGACTTAGTATTGTTAAATCTATTCTTGATCTTCATAAGTTTCCAATAGAAGTGATCAGTACAAAAGGGAAAGGGACTAAAATGATTGTCACATTCCCCTTGTAATACCTCTAAAAAAGTAATCTTCCATATTTATTAAGTTCGTAAGGAGTGATTGATCCATTTTCAATTCCACTATGGCACTCTTTGCAATTTGTTTTTTTGATTTTATTCTCTTCAAACCACATATCTCCAAGCTCTTCATGATCATGCTTCCATTTTGCAGTTGTCGTTAAACTTTGATTGTTTTGTAAAAACGTATCTTTATCAAATCTAAATTGACTGTTTTGTGGCGCTAAATCGATTGTTTCTTTAGTTATAGCAACCAAAGTTGCATCATCAAGTGATGCATCTGTTCCATAGTGATTGGAAAGATTTTTAAGTATCTCTAGTTGTGTTTTTTGATTTGTAAGATTTGGAGGATACAACATGTGACACTCTGTACATTCGTGTGCTATTGTAGGAGCGACAACTTTGTAATTTTTATAATTTGATGAACTATCAAAAAGAAGATTTTTAGGATTGATAAAGAGATACGTAGCCCAACCAACTACGACCAACGTAACTGCACTACTTAAGATGATAGAGTTATGGACTGCATTTGGTTGTTCTAGTGCTTCATCACTATGAAGTTTCCCATCAAACATTGTTTTTCTAATAGATGTTTTTTTGAAAAAGTTTTCGCTCATAACTCCAACTACATGGAGTCCTGCAAGAAGAACTAACAAATTTGAGGAGATTTCATGCAGCTCTTTGATCATATGCATATCAAAGTTCGCATTATATAATATTCCAAAAAAACCACTTCCATATTTTGCTCCAACAAATATAAGCCCAGAAAACACACTTACAATAGCTAAAATCCACATACTAATCGCACTCAATGAAGCTGCAGGATTTCTTGGTTTGGTATTTTTATAGCTAAAATAGTGCAAGAGATAATTCTTGAAAGAGGAAAGGCTTAGATCAAAAGAACTCATTTTTGCTCCATTTTCTCCTAAAAATAACCAAAAGAATCTTAGTAAAATTACTAAAAGTACGACAGCTCCAAAAATTGAATGGGGAAGTAATAATAGGTCACTTCCAGAACTAATATATGCTAAGATAATAAAAAATGCAAATAAAAAATGGGTCATTCTTGTAGTTTTTGAAAAAAACAATTCTCTTTTTAATTCCATAATTTTCCCTTTTTCTTGTGATTATCTTGGTATTCTAACATTATCTTCATCATAATCATTTTTATCTGCACGAGTGTGACAAGCCATACAATTTGAAAGAGTTTTTATTTTCGGATTTGCTGTAGCTCTTGCTTGTAACCTTTTATGTTCATGCATAAACCATGGAAGTTTTGTAATTGATATCTCATTATTTGGATTTTTAAGTCTGGAATTTGCATTTTCCATAAGATATTGAAGTATTGTTTGTTGGTCAACTTGCTCCAATGAAGCATCAACTTCAAAGTGTTTGTTAAGGTTTAGCATAATTTTTTTCCAAGCTCCTTGATTGAGAAATGAAGGTTGAAATGCCATATGGCAACTACCACACTCATTTTGGTATGTTGTATTTGTTGTTTTTGGCATATTAAAATGATCAGCATACAATGATGCAACAAGGGTAAGAGATAAAACTATTTTTTTCATTTTTGATCCTTTTTGTTAATTTTTTGAGATAAATAAAAGAACATCACCTTTTTCTTGTGCCGTTCCTTCTCGTTTATAGACATCATTAAAATTTCTTCTAAGCCATTTTTTCATCTCTTTCATATTAGTGAGCCTGGACTTATTTGTTGTTGGAGAGAGTGGATCGATTATCTTATTTGTTTTGATATTTTGTCCCGATTTAGCAAGATTATCTGAGTGACACGATACGCAGGATATTTTTTTTCCATCTACAATCTTGGCAGTGAAAAATATCTCTTTTCCTTTTATTGCATCAAATTATTTAAAGTTTGGATTTGTTTTTTTTACTTCGATTGTAAGTTCATTCATATAATCATTCAAAGCTTTTGATGGTTGATAACTAAAGCTCTCTGAGACAATAAGTGTTGAGAGTAATAGAATTTTTTTCATTTTGATCCTTCTTTTTTGAAGAATTATAAAGAAGAATTATGAATAATATATGAATAGAAAAGATTGTTGATAAGGGAGTAAGTTTCCCTTTCCAACATTAGTTATACATGGTAATTTGGAGCTTCGTTTGTGATAGTTACATCGTGAACATGAGATTCTCTAAGCCCTGCACTTGTAATCTCTACAAATTCTGCAGTTGCTTGGAATGTTGGAATATCTTTACTTCCAAGGTATCCCATAGAACTTCTAAGTCCTCCAATAAATTGATGAATAATATTTGCCATCAATCCTTTATATGGAACCATCCCTTCAATTCCTTCTGGAACTAGTTTATCAGCAGCTGTTCCCTCTTGGAAATATCTATCAGTACTTCCTTTTGTCATCGCACCAATACTTCCCATACCTCTATACGATTTAAATTGTCGTCCATGACTTAAAATAATTTCACCCGGAGATTCTTCAGTTCCTGCTAGTGCACTTCCCATCATAACACAACTTGCTCCAACAGCAAGAGCTTTTGCTACATCTCCACTAAATTTAATTCCACCATCAGCGATGATTGGCACACCATATTTCGCACCCATATCGCTACAATCATCAATC
This sequence comes from uncultured Arcobacter sp., assembly GCA_937860115.1. Lineage (GTDB taxonomy): Bacteria > Campylobacterota > Campylobacteria > Campylobacterales > Arcobacteraceae > CAIJNA01. The sequence goes on from CALMBI010000114.1 coordinate 9,856, forward strand.
GCACTAATTTGAGGAACACCAACGCCTGCAACGATTCTTGTTGTACAAATTGACCCTGGTCCAATTCCAACTTTAACAGCATCAGCACCAGCTTTGATTAGATCTTCAGTAGCTTCAGCAGTTGCAACATTTCCAGCAATCACTTCAATTGTAAATTTTTCTTTGATAGCTTTTACAGTGTCTAAAATACCTTTACTATGACCATGCGCTGAGTCTAAAACAAGAACATCAACACCAGCTTCGATGAGTGCTTCAGCTCTATCTAATTGCCCAACACCAATAGCAGCACCAACAATTAATCTTCCAAATTTATCTTTTGCTGCATTTGGATATTCTAGTTTTTTATTGATATCTTTAATAGTAACAAGTCCAGCTAATTTATTTGCATCATCAACGATTGGTAACTTTTCGATTTTATGTTGATGCATAATCTCAGCTGCTTCTTCTAAAGTGATCCCTTTTTTTGCTGTTACGAGTGGCATTTTTGTCATTACATTTTGTGCTAATTGAGAAAAATCTTTTACAAATCTCATATCTCTATTAGTTAAAATACCCACTAAAACCATATTATCATCAACAACAGGAACACCAGAAATTTTATAATTTCTCATTAAATCTTCAGCATCTTGAAGAGATTGTGTTGGTTTAACATATACAGGATCGATGATGATACCACTTTCAGATTTTTTTACTTTTTTCACTTGTAAAACTTGATTTGCGATATCCATATTTTTATGAATGATTCCAATTCCACCAAGCCGTGCCATCGCAATAGCAGCTCTATATTCTGTAACTGTATCCATAGCTGCACTTACAAAAGGGATATTAAGCTCAATATTTTTTGTAAGTTTCGTTTTGATACAAACTTCTTTTGGTAAAATTTCACTTTTAGCAGGGACTAATAATACATCTTCAAATGTTAATGCTCTTTTTCTAATTCTCATATAGCTTTTCCTTTATTTAGTATAATTTACAGATTTTTCTAAGGCTAAAGCCCCATCAAACACAGTTTGTTCATC
>CALMBI010000115.1 GCA_937860115.1 uncultured Arcobacter sp.
CAAAAAAATAATCCTCAAATCTGTAATTTGTTTTTGTTTCGATTGAAAGATCTAAGTAATCCTCACTAAAAAGTGTCGTTATAAATAAAGTTAAAAGAAGTATGATTTTTTTCATTGCAAAGCCTTAGATATATTTTATTTCAGTTTTGGTTGCTGTTATAACCAACGATAAATTAATATTGGAGCTTTTAAAATTGAAACTATTTTTGATTTTTCTTTTTTCATTGTTTCTTTTTGCAAAAGATGGTGTTCAAACCTATAGGGAAGTGAAAGATGATCAACTATATGTATATATCACCAATAACAATCTTTTTGATATCACCTACAAATATTATGCAACTTATGATGAACTTCTCCCAATCGATCAGCTTCCTATCACAAAAAGCCTTGAAGCAAACACTACAGAACCTCTTGCAAAATTTATGCTTATGGGAAAAAAATACAAACTCACCAATAGTTACTCTTGGACTGTTGGAAATAAATACTCTACCCATAACAAAAACTACTTTTATAGACTCCCTTATGCCTTAGGGGAAACCCATCAAGTGACTCAAAGTTTCCATGGCTCTTTTAGTCATAGTGGAGATAGTGAGTTTGCTGTTGATTTTGGAATAGATAGGTACTAAGATTTACGCAGCTCGAGGTGGACAAGTAGTGATCACCAAAAGTGATGGCTATAAAGGTGAACCAAATCGATCTTTTGGAGAAGATGCAAATTTTATCACTATCAAACATAATGATGGCACATACGGAAAATATGTCCATCTAAAACAAAATGGAGTTGAAGTACAAGTGGGTGATATTGTCCAAAGGGGCGATTTTTTGGGATATAGTGGACATACTGGATTTACCAATGGTCCCCATCTTCATTTTGTTGTTTTTAAAGGGAAAGATGAAAAAAGTAGAAAGTCATTCCCTATCAAATTTGTCACCTCTCAAGGGTATATTCACAATCCTATCTTAGGGAATCGCTACACTGCTGTGAAATAAAGATAAATTGAACTCTCTATGTATTTGTTAAGTTCAAGGCCACAAAGAAATTAACCAAAAGAACCATTTTTAGCAAATTACGACAGATTTTATCTCCGTAAACTCTTCTAGTGCAAACTTCGGTCCCTCTTTTCCAATACCGCTTAGTTTTGTTCCACCATACGGCTGGATATCAAACCTCAAAGTTGGGATATCATTGATCACAACTCCTCCACAATCAGCATCATCGATAAAGTTTCTACTTTGAGCTAGATCATTTGTAAAGATACTAAACTGTAAGCCATAAGGCGAATTATTCATCTTCTCTATCGCCTCATCATAGCCACTTACTTTGACCAAAGAAACAATCGGAGCAAACACCTCTTCACAGATAATTTTCATCTCATCAGTAACATCAACCATAACAGTTGGAGTAAAATTCAGCCCTTCATAACTATTACCACAAAGCACTTTTGCACCCTCTTCTACTGCACTTTGCACCCATGAAACAGCTCTTTGGAGTGATTCTTCATTGATAAGTGGTCCAGCAAAGGTATCCTCTTCATAAGGGCTTCCAACTTTTAGTTTCAAAGTCTCCTCTTTTAAAGCCTCTGCAAACTTCCCATACACTTCACTTGCAACATAGATTCTTTGCAAACTGATACACACCTGTCCACTATTGACAAATGCCCCATAAGCACATCTTTTTGAAGCCAATGCAATATCAGCTGTTTTATCGATATATGTTCCAGCATTCCCACCAAGTTCAAGGGAAACTTTTTTTATCCCTGCATTTTTTGTGATGATATTGCCAACTGGGACACTTCCTGTAAAACTCAGTACTCGTGGTATATCACTACTTACCAAGGTACTTCCAACTTCAACATCTCCATATACCAAACTAATTGCATCTTTTATAGCATATTCACTCTCAACAAAAAGCTTCACAAATTTATAAGCCGTAAGTGGTGCTTCTGGAGTTGGTTTAAGCACAACTGCATTTCCAGCTACAAGTGCTGGAGCGATCTTATGAGCGACAAGATTGAGTGGAAAATTAAAAGGTGTGATACAAGCCACAACCCCTACAGGCACTCGTGTATAGTATGCAAGAGTTTTTTTCCCACTTGGCATCGCATCGGTATTCATCGTATGTCCTTCGAGATTTACCATAGCATGACACGACAGTCTCACAGTCTCAATAGCACGATCCACTTCTATTCGTGCAAATGTGATAGGTTTACCCACCTCATCGGTAATAGTTCGAGCGATATCCTCTTTTTGCTCTTCTAGTTTTTTTGCTACATCTTCAAGCCAAGCTATCCTTTGTGAAAGTAGCGAAGCTTTTGTATCTTTAGAAGCTTTTTTTGCTATCTCTAAAGCCCTTACGGTGTCCTCTGCTGTACACTTTGGATACTTTGATACTACCTCATTTGTGTAAGGATTGATGATCTCATACAATTCATCTCTACTCTCTTTTTGGCTTCCAAAAAATATATTTGCTAACATTTGTATCCTTTTTATAATTTGAAAAAATTAATAGTTTTTTATTTTATTTATTTGAGCGATTCTGCAACCTTAGGGTCAAAATCTTTGATTTTGGGGTACCCAAGGTGAAGCCTTAGCGAAAAAAAGAAAATAAAAAACTTACTTATTTTTCACTATTACTTCCCTCATTGCATTTTCCCAGCTTCTATCAAAATTCTTTTCAATATAGCTCACTTTATGAGGTATTTTGCATTTTGTACAATCTTGATGGATAAACCCATCAGGGGAAACAATCTCCCCACCAAATCTACTCTCTATTTTACAAAAACTTTTCATATTGCCAAGTCTAAACAATGGACAAGCACAAAAATAACAATTCAAGTGTTCCATCTCGTGACATTTTGTATTTGTTTCATAAAGTGGGCAAAAATCAGGCTCATTTTTTTTCATATTTTCAAAATCAAAATACTCTATGATTTCTCTATCGCTTAAATGCTCTAACCTTTTCATAATATCTTGATGTTTAATTTTATGTTGTTCTATCCATTGTTCGTAAGTCATACCAAACTATACTCAAATAATTTTAATAAACACTAAACCAAGAATATTATAAAATCCACTATTCTAAACAAAGGCAAATCAAATGATCAAAAAATGTTTATTTCCAGCAGCGGGATATGGGACAAGGTTTCTTCCTGCAACAAAAGCTATCCCTAAAGAGATGCTTCCAGTCTTAACAAAACCCCTTCTACAATACGGTGTAGAAGAAGCACTCAGTGCTGGATGTGATACAATGGCAATAGTCACAGGACGAGGGAAAAGAGCGATCGAAGATCACTTTGATATCAGCTACGAACTAGAGCACCAAATCCAAGGAACTTCAAAAGAACACTACTTAACAGAGATAAGAAGTGTCATGGATCGATGTACTTTTAGCTACACAAGACAGATCGAGATGAAAGGCTTAGGTCACGCTATCCTTTCAGGTGAAACACTTATCGGACACGAAGATAGTTTTGCAGTGATCTTAGCAGATGACCTTTGTGACAACAACGATGGGGAAACAGTCCTTAGACAAATGGCACATATCCACAAAAGATTTCCTGATTGTTGTGTCGTAGCGATAGAAGAAGTAGCACCAAATGAGACTGATAAGTATGGTGTGATCGCAGGGGAATTGATAGAAGAGAATCTCTACAGAGTAAACAATATGGTAGAAAAACCAGCTCCAAAAGATGCCCCATCAAACCTAGCTATCATAGGAAGATATATCTTACTTCCTGTGATCTTTGATGTGATACGAGAAACAAAACCAGGACGAGGTGGAGAGATACAAATAACAGATGCCCTGCTCAAACTAGCGTTAGAGGGGAAAGTTTTAGCTTATAAGTTTACTGGTAAACGATTTGACTGCGGAAGTGTCGATGGTTTTGTAGAGGCTACAAACTATTTTTATAAATCTCTTTGAGAGATTTATTATGAGAGATCATAATTTTTTCATATAACCCAGCTTTCAAAAAATTTTACCTCTTTCAAATAACCCATCCTTATACAATATACAATTTCTTCATATTAGCTTAAGAAGTGTAATCTTATTGTAATCTGTAAGATTTTTTATATTAATTTAAGTTTACTATATGTAAGATTGTCGTACAACATTGTGCTAGGTGGGTTTTGTGTATCCTAGATCTCACAAT
>CALMBI010000116.1 GCA_937860115.1 uncultured Arcobacter sp.
AAGGACTATCCTGTACAGATGTGTCATTTCCATCAGAAACGAATCGTACAAAGATATATTACACTGCATCCCAAACTTGAAGCCAAAAAAGTTGAAATATTAAATAATAATTTCATAAATTATTCAATAAAACGATGACACAAAATAGCTAAACGTTACTTTCCAGCTTTTCTAAAGATAACACTATGGTATTTTTTAATATCTTCAGCTTTTATATTGATAGTTGGTTGTTTTCCTTTATTAGCATTATTTGCAAAATATTGAAGTCCAGCTTTGTAGTGTCCTCCATAAATCTGTTTGATATCATCCAAATTTATTTTAGAGATAAATATTTGTGCTCCAGAGGTCATTTGAGTAATAACAATTTTATCTCGAGAGATCCCTTTTTGAACCAATTCTAGTCTTACTTTTCCGGCAATCGCAGGATCAATTGGTGCTAGTTTGATATTGACGATATCTTCATCACCTGTAGGGGTTAATTCATTGTATACATCATTAAGATCACCTCTTGTAACTGGTCTAGCTATTGTAGGTGCTTGACCATCTTTATATGATGTAAGCTCACCAGAATTCACTGTAACAGTAGATCCACCAGAAGTAACATCCATACTTCCTCCAATGATACTTGCTTTTTCTTGATTACCTGTGATAATCGCTGCAAAAATATTTGTTGTAATTAACAGTGAAATAATTATAATTTTTTTCATCCTCTAAGTCCTATAGTAGAAAATTTTGTTTTGATTTTGAAATTTTTTGGTGCATCATCACCAATAGTACCTGTTTTGATTTGGAAAGTACCATTTTCGATTTTTAAGTTAGCAGCATTACCACTTTTGTTTTTTGTATCATAGAGATATTTTTCAATATTAAGTGTAGTTTTTTGTCCAATTTTGATGATTGTATTATCATTAAGTCTGATAGTTACAGTTGATTTTCTAAATGTCTTGATTGTATCACTCTCTTGCACTTCAAATCCTGGTGAAGTTACCGAGATCACTTCATTACCACGAGTTACTAATGCAATTGCATTTTCAAACTTATCTATATCACCCTTTTCAATTACACCAATATTTGCACACAATAAAAGTGATTGAAGAGCAATTATGTACATAAAATTTTTTATCATTTTGGACGCCCTAGTTTTTGAAATATCCTAATATCTCCCATTTTAGCATTATTTATGTAAAATAAGAATTAATATTTTAAAGAGGTTTTTTATATGCATATCATTGTAAAATATTTATTACTCGTATTATTTGTTTGTAGTGTTGTAATTGGGATAAATTATCAATACCCAAACCATTTATCATATATAAATGATAAGATGGTTGATATATTTTTTAATAGTAAATATGAAGAAGAGATTGGTACAAATATTGTTATTATCGATATTGATGAAAAAAGTTTAAGTGAAGTTGGACAGTGGCCATGGAGTAGAAACATCATGGGGAAACTTGTAGAAAATCTCAATTCGCTCTCCCCTTCATGTATCGGTTATGGAATAATCTTTTCTGAAGAGGATAGAACATCCCCCTCTCAGTTAGCAAATAATCAAGATTCAAATTTAGAAAATTATGATGATACATTTGCTAAAGTGATTGAGAACTCTAGT
>CALMBI010000117.1 GCA_937860115.1 uncultured Arcobacter sp.
GAAACTGGAAAACTAGAGTAGTTTATTTGAAATGATTAAAAAACATAACAAAATGGCATATTTTCAAATCTAAATAAAAAAAGATGGCAGGATAACAAAAAGAAAAAATGGAGCGATACAAATGGATAAACTTATAAGAAACTCAACAACAGAATTTTTGATATTTACTTCGCAAAATGGGCAAGACAGTATTGAAGTAAAAGTTTTTGAAGAGACTGTTTGGCTCACACAAACTATGATAGCACAGCTTTTTGATGTTCAAAGACCAGCTATAACAAAGCATTTAAAAAATATCTTTGAAAATGGTGAATTAGATGAAAATCAAGTTAGTTCCATTTTGGAACATACTGCAAACGATGGTAAAAACTATAAAACAAAATATTATAACTTAGATGCAATTATTTCAGTTGGATACAGAGTAAACTCAAAACAAGCTACACAATTTAGACAATGGGCTACAAGTGTATTAAAAGAGTTTGCTATAAAAGGTTTTGTGCTTGATAAAAAAAGATTAGAAAATGGCTCATTTTTAGGTCAAAACTATTTTGATAAACTACTTGAAGAGATAAGAGAGATAAGACTTAGCGAAAGAATGTTTTATCAAAAACTAACAGATATTTACTCTACAAGTGTTGATTATAATAAAGATGATGAAACAACTAAAAACTTTTTTGCAAAAGTGCAAAATAAACTTCATTTTGCTATTCATGGACAAACAGCAGCAGAACTGATTTTCAATAGAGCAAATAGCGAAAAAGAGAAAATGGGATTAACTTCTTGGGATAATGCACCCGATGGTAAAATTCTCAAATCTGATGTAACAATTGCAAAAAATTATCTTAGTCGTGATGAACTTGAATCACTTGGAAGAATTGTAAATGCCTTTTTAGATTTAGCGGAAGATAGAGCAAAAAGAAATTTACCAATGACTATGGAAGATTGGGCTACAAGACTTGATAAGTTTTTGGATGCTGATGATAGAGAGATTTTAAAAGATAGTGGAAAAATTACTAAAAAAATAGCTGATGAAAAAGCAATATCAGAATTTGAAAAATATAGAGTAGTTCAAGATAGATTATTTATGAGTGACTTTGATAGATTAATTTTACTCACTTCAAATGATAATGAAAAAATAAAATAAGATAAAATAAAATGGATAAACAACTCATCACCACTCTTCAAAAAGAGTTTAAGCAACTTCTGAAAGTCCGATGAAAAATATATCAAAAAGCTTTAAGACTTTTTATATACAATAAAAAAAATTTATGAAATAAATAAATCTTATCTAAAGGAAATCAAAATGATAAAAAAAATAGCTCTTTCTATAGCGCTTTGTGGATGTTTACTGCAAGTAAACGGGCAAGAAATAAAGGTTTTAAATGCAGATCAATTAATGGAAATAACTAAAAAAGAGGTTAAATCTATCGATACTAAAGGATTTCAAGAGCTTCTTCAAAAAAATCCAAATACAAAAATAATTGATGTAAGAACAAGAGCTGATATCATCGCTCAAGGTGGAAGAATTCAAGCAAATAAACATATCAATATTCCACGAGATAAACTAGAATTTATGATTGCTGACAAGGTGAACTCTGAGGAGACTTTTGTAGTACATTGTTACACTGGCAATATTTCTCTTTTAGCCGCTAAACAACTTAAAGATATGGGATATAAAAATGTTCTTTGGTACAAAGATAGTTTTAAAGGATGGAAAGAAGCTGGACTTGCAACCAGATCACCTGATGATATGCCTGATTCGATGCTTTATCGACCAGTGGAAAAAGTAGCTGATGGCGTTTATGCGTCTATTGGGGAACTTGGACCTGGAACATATGAAAATAGTGGACACAATAATAATCTTGGATTTGTGATAGGGGATGAAAGTGTTCTTGTATGGAACGGAGGAGGAAGTTATCTTTTAGCAAAAGCACTTGATGAAGAGATTAAAAAGATAACAAATAAACCTGTAAAATATGTAGTGTACGAAAATTCTCAAGGGCATGGAAGTTTAGGTGGAAGTTACTGGAAAGAGCAGGGTGCGACTATTATTGCTCAAGAGATCACTAAACAAGAGTTGATTAGAGATGGGGAGAAAATAGCCCAAGATGCTAAAAGAAGGCTTAAAGATAAATTCCTTGGAACAAAAGTTGTTGTACCAGATATCACTTTTAAAGACA
>CALMBI010000118.1 GCA_937860115.1 uncultured Arcobacter sp.
AAAAACTATAGAATTATATACTTATTTGATGATTATGTCAAGGGATTATTTACTTTTTTGATGAATTATTGTGTTATTTCTTATCAATAAAGTAAGTTTGTGTTTTAAAAGCTGAAATTGAAACTAAGGAATATTTTGAAAAAAGAAGAGTTCGACGAATTATTAAAAAAACTAGGAATATCAAGACAAGAGTTTGCCACTATGACAGATTTAGCATATAGCACAATTAGTAATTGGAGTGATGATAAAAAACCAATACCAGGATGGGTTGATTCATGGCTTGAAAACTATATCAAAGCAAAAAGCTACGAAGATATTAAAAAGAAAGTTTTTGAGATTGAAAAAGTTGAAAAGTAGTAAAAAGCTAATTATAAATACTCAATGATCAACTTCACAATCACCCTCACCTACTTTGAACTCTATCTTCTAATAATAAATGCAATCACTCTTGTGGTATTTGGATTTGATAAGGTTCAAGCTTTAAGAGATAACAGATACGCAAAAAGGGTAAGTGAAAATACATTGTTAGGATTATCACTTTTAGGTGGGATTATTGGTGGATTTATAGCAATGATTTTATTTCGCCATAAAGTGCGGAAGGTTTCATTTATTGCACAATTTGTTGGGGTTGTTTTGGTATGGGGAGTTGGGATCTACTATCTAATGAAGTGAAAGCAACTTTTATAGAGTTGCTTTTATAAACGAGATTTAGATTATTTTGAAGAGTGATTTGACAACTGATTTAAAAGTTCAAGGAGTTCTGCAGGTGTTTGGATAATATAATCTGCACCATTGTTTATGAGTTCATTTTGAGTTCTAAATCCCCATGCTACACCAACTGCTATCATATTACTATTTTTTGCGGTTTGCATATCTGTTGGGGTATCTCCTATAAAAAGAATATCGCCAGGAGCTAGTTGAAATTTGGAAGCTATTTGCAAAGCTGCAAATGGATCTGGTTTTTTTGGAACTTCCTCTTTTTGTCCAACGATATCTACAAATGGGATATTAGGGAGAAGTTTATTGGCATAGAGGTTTGTAAACTTATGGGGTTTGTTTGATAGGATTGCTATTTTATAGTTTTTAAAAACAAGGGATTGGAGAAGTTCCTCTATTCCATCATAAAGATATGTATTATGATGGAGATTTTTCTCATATACCTCTTTAAAGAGTTCTAATGCAATTTCTAGTTGTTCATTTGATATATCTTTAGGAAGAGCATTTTGGACTAAGATTCTTGCACCATCTCCTACAAAATTTTTATAATCATTAAGTTCATGAGTCTTATATCCTAGAGTCTCTAAAACAATATTGCAGTTAAGTGCTATATCTTTGAGTGAATCTATAAGTGTTCCATCTAAATCAAATATTATCCCTTGTGGCATATTAGACTTTTTATTCCTCTTCCATCTTATTAGATCCATAGGCTTCAAGTGATAACCAAGTGAACCCTTCATCACCACCAAGTTCATCATAGTCCCAGATAAGCTCTAAGAGTCTCTCTAGGGGATAGTTTTCAATTTTATCATCTTCATTGATATTTGAAAGGGGATTATTTTCATAATAGTGAACATCATCACTCTTAACTTCACTCATTATTCCATCATCACCATTCCATTGGAGTATTGATAAATCTTTTTTCTTTTTTAACCCTACCCTACTTCGTTTTGCAAATTCATTTGCTTCTTGGGCTGTTGGAAATGATCCATAGTAGGTTTCAAATACTACTTCTCTCTCATTGCCAT
>CALMBI010000119.1 GCA_937860115.1 uncultured Arcobacter sp.
TGTAAAATTTTTATAATAGTTATCTAGTGTATATTTTTCATTGCCATCTTTGTCGTACTTTAATTTTGTTTTATTAAAATCTGTTTGATTAACATCTTTAATTGATAAATTACTATCCTCCGTTTGATTAACATCTAGATTTTTATCCATTTTGGATATTTTGTTATTATTTGAGTTAACAGATTGAATACCATTTTTTTTAGCTTCAGCCTTTAGTTTTTCTTGTAATGTTTTGTCATTTTTCACTTGTTCAATTAAAGCTGCTGTTTCAGCTGTTGAAACACCAAACAAATGATACATCCCCAATAAAGCTAATGCAAAAAGAACTTTAGTAAATTTTTTTCTCATATTTTTTCCTGCCTTGTTGATTTGAAAAGTAATGATTATACATTATCTGTACTTAGAATTTAGAATTAGTTTTTTTAAGAGATTTTTTTAATTGCACTATGAGCTTATCATTCCATTTTGTTTTAAATTCAGGAGTGTTGGAGTGATATCTTCCAATCGATTCAAAAGTTAATCCATGTTTTTTTATGATACTTGAAAGTAGTTGCGCACCTGCATAGATATTTGTTTTGGGTTGCATCAACATCTCTTCAGTTACCCCGTATTGTTTATGGAGTCTTTTGAGATGAATAGTATTTATTTGCATCAATCCATAATCTTTAGTACCGTTTGTATTGATACAAATTGCATTTGGATTGAGGTTACTTTCTATTTTAGCTATATTTTTTAATAAAAGTGGTGGAATATGATATTGTTCCCCTGCTCCTACAAAATATTTATCATATCTATCGGTACCATTTGCAAAAGTTAGAAAACAAAATAAAAAAATGAAAAGATGTCTCATCATCGCATTAAAATGTAAAATCTTCCCCAAGATAATGCTCTTTAACAAGTTTATTCTCTTTAATCTCATCACTTGTTCCATTTGCTAAAACAGATCCCGCTTTCATAACATAAGCACGATCACAAATCTGCAAAGTTTCCCTTACATTATGATCTGTTATCAATACACCAATCCCTATTTTTTTAAGACTCGCTATAATTTGCTGAATATCTCTAACAGCAATTGGATCAACTCCAGCAAAAGGTTCATCTAAAAGTAAAAACTTAGGATTAGATACAAGTGCTCTTGCTATCTCAGCTCTTCGTCTCTCCCCTCCACTCAAACTTATCCCTTTTCTTTGTCGAATAGGCTCAATATTAAAAAGTTCAAGCAACTCTTCAATTCGCTCTAGTCTTTCTTTTTTGTTTTTAATAGAGATCTCTGCAGCAAGCATCAGATTATCTTCAACACTTAAATCTTTAAAGATCGAAGATTCTTGAGGAAGATATCCTATCCCTTTTAAAGCTCGTTTATGAAGTGGCATCTTTGTGATATTATCATCATCAAAATATATTACTCCATTTGAAGGTGGTACAAGACCACAAATAATATAAAATGAGGTTGTTTTTCCAGCACCATTTGGTCCTAAAAGTCCAACAACTTCTCCACTTTCTATATAAAGACTGATATCGTGTAATATTTGTGTTTTACCAATCTTCTTTTGAAGACCTTGTGCTTCTAATCTATGCTTCAATTGTATATTCTCTCATTTCATCTAATTTTTTTATAGTGATATTTATCACATCAAATCCATACTCTTGCAAAATATGTTCAAGTTTCAGATCACCCCACTCTACAAAGTGGATCCCATCTTTTTCAAACTCTTCTAACATTCCTAATGCAATAAATTCATCTAGAGTTTTGTTATACACATCATAATGAAATATATTTTTCCCATATTGTGATTGTAAAGAGAAAGTGGGACTTGTGACTAAATTATCATAACCCAAACTTTTTACATAATTCTTTACTAACGTAGTTTTTCCACTTGCAAGATCACCTCTTAAAAGCACTATGATATTCTTATCATCAACATGTTTCCTTAATTTTTGTGTGATGATTTCTAAATCATTTATACCACACACAATACTCACTTTTTGCAATTTTATTTCCTAAAATAGATTAAAGTTCATTACTTACTTTGATAATCTCTTCAAGTTTTGCTATTGCTTTACCACTATCGATCGCTTCTTTTGCCATCTCAATCCCCTCTTCTGTTGAATTGACTATCCCATCAACTAAAAGAGAAGCAGCAGCATTGATGATCACTATATCTCTTTTTGCACCTGTGATCTCACCACTTAATATACCTCGAGTGATAATTGCATTTTCTTTCGCATTACCACCTTCTATTTCATGTTTTGGATAGAGGTCAAAACCATATTCTCTAGGATCAAAAATAAACTCTCTTACACTTCCCCGCTCAACAAAAGCAACGTGTGTAACATCACTAATACTTATCTCATCCATACCATCAGCAGAACTTACTACCATAGCTCTTTTTGTTTGAAGTTTCGTTAAAGCTTCAGCAATAATAGGTACAAATTTTTTATCAAAAACTCCTATAAATTGTTTTTTAACATGTGCTGGATTTGAAAGAGGTCCAAGAATATTAAAGATTGTTCTATGAGGTATGCTTTTTCTAATAGGCATAATATGTTTCATAGCAGGATGATGATCAACAGCAAACATAAAGATAAATCCAGTTTGTTCTAGCATCAAAGCTTGTTTACTTAAAGTTAAAGAGAGATTGACTCCAAGTGCTTCAAGCATATCTGCACTGCCACTATTACTTGTAATACTTCTATTTCCATGTTTTGCTACTAATACACCACAACTAGCAAGCAATATAGAAACTGTAGTTGAAACATTAAAACTATTACTTTTATCTCCACCTGTTCCACAATTATCCATAGCACGTTCAGCTATTTTTGGATCAAGATTAAGCGGTGTCATATGCTCTCTCATAGCACTTGCAGCACTTGCTATCTCTTCAGATGTTTCCCCTCTTTCATAAAGTTCAATAAGATATTTTTTTACCTCATCTTCTGATAATCTATTTTCAAAAATATCATCAAATTTTAACTTTGCTTTACTAAACATTTTTACCCCCAATTTGAACTACATATTCATCCATTTTACTTTTTGGTGTTGATTTTGTTGTTGGGATCTGTAATACTTTAAACTCTTCAGAATATTCTAAATACTGCAACTTTATCACATCTCCAAGCTTTACTTCTTTTGACTTTTTTACAGGTTGATTATTTATAAATACAACATTTGAAGCTAGCATATCCTCAGCGATTGCTCTTCTTTTTGTAATATTCACCGTATTTAAAAACTTATCTATTCTCATCTTCACTCCAAACAATTAATCAATATATAATAACAATATTTGACTTAATCTCAAAAATATAAAGTATTTTGTAACCAACTTTAGATAAAATGCCTAAAATCAAAATTTGGAGCAATTATGTCAAAAAAAGAAGTAAAAAAAGTAGTTTTAGCATATAGTGGTGGACTTGATACGAGTATTATCTTAAAATGGCTACAAGATGAGTACAATGCTGAAGTGATCACTTTTACAGCAGATCTTGGACAAGGTGAAGAGGTGGAACCAGCTAGAGTAAAAGCTATCTCATGTGGTATCAAGCCAGAAAATGTTTTTATCTTAGATATTAAAGAAGAATTTGTAAAAGAGTATGTTTTCCCAATGTTTAGAGCAAATGCAATTTATGAAGGTGAATATCTTCTTGGTACTTCAATAGCACGACCACTTATTGCAAAAAAACTTATCGATATTGCAAACCAAACAGGAGCTGATGCTGTAAGTCATGGAGCAACAGGAAAAGGAAATGACCAAGTAAGATTTGAGCTTGGAGCTTTAGCACTTAAACCAGATATTAGAGTAATCGCTCCTTGGAGAGAATGGGAACTTAGCAGTAGAGAGAGTTTACTCGAATATGCAAGAAACAATGGAATTGAAATCTCTCAAAAACATGTTGATGAAAATGGAAATCCAAAAGCATCTCCATACTCAATGGATGCAAATCTTTTGCATATCTCTTATGAGGGACTTCACTTAGAAAACCCAGCAAATGAACCTGAAGAATCTATGTGGCTGTGGACAACAGCACCTGAAAATGCTCCTGATGAGGCTGAGTATATCACTATAGAAT
>CALMBI010000120.1 GCA_937860115.1 uncultured Arcobacter sp.
AGTTGAAGCGATACTACTTGAATAACTGCTAGATATTGTCATATGGTCTCCTTTTCAATTTTCAAAGATAAATTTTTTAACCATACTTTAGATATCATCTTTTCTTTATAAACGAAACGAGATACAAAATATTATGGCAATCATAGATATACAAAAAATAAGCAAACAATATGACATAAAAGTGATTTTAAAAGATGTTGATTTTACCCTTGAAGTTGGTCAAAGAGTAGCAGTAATCGGACAAAATGGTCAAGGTAAATCAACTTTTATGAAGATCCTCACAGGTGAAACAGAAGCTGATAGTGGTGAGATAGCTATTGATAAATCAGTAAAAATAGAGATGCTTGAGCAACAACCAAAATTTAAAGCTGGGACAACTGTACGAGAGGCTATCGAAGAGCAATTAGTGGAACTCAAAGCTGCTCAAAGAGAGTATGATGCACTCTCTTTACAAATTGCTGAAGATTATGAGAATCAAGAGTTACTCCAAAGACAATCAGATCTCTCTATCTTTTTAGACCACCACAATGCTTGGGATTTGGACAATAAAATCCAAAGGGTTTTGCAAGAATTTATGCTAAAAGAGTATGAATTGAAAGATGTTTCACTCCTAAGTGGAGGGGAACAAAGAAGAGTCGGTCTTGCGGGATTAATTCTAAAAAAACCAGATGTACTTCTTCTTGATGAGCCAACCAATCACCTTGATGTCTATATGGTTGAATTTTTGGAAGAGATCCTTTTAAAAGAGAAATTTACCCTTATTTTTATCTCACACGATAGATATTTTCTTGACAATATCGCTACAAATATCGTTGAAATTGAAAATGGAACCATGACAAAATTTAAAGGTGGATATAAAGATTATCTAGCTCAAAAAGAGCAAATGATCTTAAATATGCAAAGAGATCATGAAAACTTAGTGCGAAAACTACGAGATGAAGCTTGGTGGATGCAACACGGAGTAACTGCTCGAAGAAAAAGAAATGAGCTACGAAAAGATAATTACTACAAGCTCAAAGAGGAAGTGAAAAAAAATCCAGGTCGTATCAATAAAATGAAACTAGAACTTGACCGTGAACGAAAAGCTTTTAATAGCAGTGATCTTGTTAATAAAAAGAAGATGCTATTTGAATTAGACAATGTTTATCTCACACTTGGAGATAAACCACTTATCAAAGATTTTACAACTAGAATCCTACAAAAAGATACGATTGCTATCGTTGGACCAAATGGAAGTGGAAAATCAACTATTCTCAAAGTATTTCTTGAAAGGCTTCATATCGATAAAGGGACCTTTAAAAAAGGGGAATTTAAGATCGGTTACTTTGACCAACATAGAGAGATGCTTGATGAAAACCAAACTATTATGCACCAATTTTGTCCAAATGGTGGGGATCAAGTGGTACTTCATGATGGAAGAACGATGCATGTATTTGGGTATCTCAAAAACTTTCTTTTTCCAAAAGAGTTTCTTGATAAAAAGGTGGGAGTGCTCAGTGGTGGAGAAAAAAACAGAATCGCTCTTGCCCTCCTCTTTACCCAAAAATTCGATGTTTTAATCATGGATGAGCCTACTAATGATCTTGATATCCCAACAATTAATATCCTTGAAGAGTACCTTCAAAGTTTTCAAGGGGCTTTGATTTTTGTAAGTCACGATAGGTATTTTGTTGATAAGATTGCTAAAAAGCTTTTTATTTTTAAAGGCAATGGAGTTTTAGAAGAGAGTTATCAAAAATATAGTGAATATCTTGAAGATGAAAAAGATATCAAATATGTAGAGATGATGGAGAAAGAGGAGCAAAATAATCTAGCTAAACCTATCACACAAGCTATTGTAGAGACACCTAAGAAAAAAGTAAAACTAACCTACAACGAGCAAAGAGATTATGAAAAACTTCCAGATGAGATAGAAAAACTAGAACTTGAGATCAAAAAGATCAATGAATGCTTGAGCGATCCTGAGTGTTACGCTATAAAAGGAATAGTAGCTATAAGTAAAGAACTTGAAGATATCACAAAAATTTATGATCAAAAAGTAGAAAGATATCTAGAACTTGAAGAGTTTGTAGAGTCTTTACAAAGACAATAAGGATAATAAAGTTATAATCTGCGACTATTGATTTACTAGGAGAAAGAGATGAGCTTAAAAGAAACACTCAAAGAAGATTTAAAAAATGCAATGAGAGATAAAGAGATCGTAAAAAGAGATGCTATTAGAGCTATCAATACGATGATTAAACAAATCGAAGTTGATAATAGAGTTGATCTGGGTGATGAAGATATTATTAAACTTATCCAAAAAGGGATTAAACAAAGAGAGGAAGCGATTGGCCAATATTCTAGCGCTGGGAGAAGTGACCTTGTAGAAAAAGAACAAGAGCAAATAGATGTTTTTGCTGTGTATCTTCCAAAACAATTAACAGACGATGAGCTTGAGGCAGTTATTCAAGCGATAATCACAGAGACTGGTGCTACAAGTATGAAAGATATGGGGAAAATCATGAACCCTGCAAAAGAAAAGATCGGTGGAAGTGCAGATGGAAAAAGAATCAACGATATGGTGAAAAAACTTTTAGGATAATCTAAATTTATGAAAAACACAAAAGAGATCGTCAAAAAAACACTTATTAGTCTTGATGCAAAGGGAATTTTACCTACTCCTAAAGCATATAGAAATGAATTTTGTAAACAAGCAAAATCGATCAATTTTAGTGTTGAGGAGTGCCAAAAATTTCATGATGTTGTAAAAATGCTTACAAGTGATGAGCAAACGTATGTACAAGAGAATGATATTACAGATTTTGAAGGATTAATAACACTTCTTTTGCAAAGGATACAAAAAGAGAATATTGAAAATATGGCTTCAATTTTACAAAAATCTATAAAGCCATCGATCTCTTTGACACTTAATGAAGATCTCAATCAATTTTCAGTTAAAATCGGAAATTCACCTGAACTTATCTTTGAAAGTGATATCCAACATGAGATCGAAAAATTTATCGATGAAAGAATCAAACTTGATCAAGATAAATTAGAAAAAAAAGCAAAAGAGATTACACTTTTAATGACATATATGACAAAGTTTTTAGGTGAAACGATCGATGTGAATTCAAAAGGGAGTGATCATATCTCACAAATTGCAAAAGAGATAGAGGAGATCGATCCAAATGATGCAAAAAATCTAAGACTACTTCAAGGGAAACTTGCAGGTGCGGCAAAATCGATCAAAACACATATCAATCAATCAACAGAGAGTCTCAAAAATGGTCAAGAGAGTGTAAAAGCTCTCCAAAGTAAAATTGAACAGCTTGAAAAAGAACTTCAACTTGCTAGAAAAGAAAATGAGCTTGATCACTTGACAGGACTTCTAACAAGAAGATGGTACGAAAGACAATCACAAAGGTTTGATGAAAACTATAGACGAAATCAAACAAATTATGCAGTAGTGTTTTTTGATATTGATCACTTTAAAAAAGTCAATGATACGTATGGTCACGAAGCTGGAGATGTAATACTCTCAACATTTGCAAAAGTGTTACTAAAAAATACAAGAATACAGATGTTTTAGGACGATATGGTGGAGAAGAGTTTGTTGCTCTTGTCCAATTTAGAGAAGTAAAAGAGCTTTATCTTTACATGGAAAGAATAAAATCTATTGTTACAAACCATAGATTTAAATATGAAGAGATCAAGATCCCTATCACTTTTAGTGCTGGGGTAACTATGAGAAATCTAAGTAACACAGATGAACTCCTCTATAAAGCAAAAAACAGTGGAAGAAATAAAATTATATTTGAAGATGGAAAGGAATTTTAGACAAATGACAATTGTAACTGGTTCAACAACCGCAATTATTACGCCATTTAGAAATGGTACTTTAGATGAGCAAACATACGCGAATTTAATCAAAAGACAAATAGACAATGGTATCAACGCAATTTGCCCTGTAGGAACAACAGGAGAAAGTGCAACTTTAACACACGATGAACACAAAAGATGTATTGAGATCGCAGTTGAAGTATGTAAAGGTACAAATGCAAAAGTACTAGCTGGAGCTGGATCCAATGCTACACATGAAGCAGTTGAAATCGCTAAACATGCGCAGAGATGTGGTGTAGATGCCCTATTTTCAGTTGCTCCTTACTACAATAAACCTTCACAAGAGGGACTTTACCAACACTATAAAACGATCGCTAATGCGATCCCTGATCTTGGTCTTATGCTTTACAATGTTCCAGGGAGAACTGGTGTTGATATACAAGCAGACACTGTTATTAGACTTTTTGATGATTGTCCAAATATTTATGGAATCAAAGAAGCGACAGGAAGTTTAGAAAGAACAATCGAACTTATTTCACAAAGACCAGATTTGAAAGTCTTAAGTGGCGATGATGCTATAGATTTTCCAATATTAGCTTGTGGTGGAGCGGGGATCACTTCAGTGACTGCAAACCTTTTACCAAACCTAAAAAGTAAGCTTGTAGATGAAGCACTTGCAGGAAACTACGCTGTTGCTAAAAAAATAAATGAAGAACTTTATCCTATCAATAAAGTATTATTTTGTGAGAGCAATCCTATTCCAATCAAAGCAGCTATGTATCTTGCTGGATTAATTGAAAATCTTGAATACAGACTCCCACTTGTAGCTCCTTCAAGCGAAAATATGAAAAAAATAGAAAAAGTTTTAGAAAACTACGAAATAGTAAAATTCTAACATGGCAATCGAAAAACAATTTTTTTTAAATCATAGTCCTATTGATGTCCACTTCAAACAAAGTAAAGATGACTTTGTAGTCACAGAGATCCCACTTTATGAATTTAGTGGTGAAGGGGAGCATCTAGTGCTGACTATGAGAAAAAAAGATCTTAGCACTTGGGATGCAGTACAAATTATCAGTGATAGAATTGGTTGTAAAAGTAGAGATATAGGTTACGCTGGCCTAAAAGACAAAAATGCAATGACTATCCAATCTATCTCGATCCCAAAATCGTTTGAAGAAAAAGCTAGAAAGTTTGAACATCCTCAAATTAAATTTTTAAATTTTCAATACCACAACAATAAAATAAGAGTGGGACATCTTAAAGGAAATAGATTTTTTATCCGTCTTAAAAGAGTCCTTGATAGAGACAATCAAAAACTCCAAAATGTTCTAGAATCTATCGAACAATATGGAATGCCAAACTATTTTGGATTCCAAAGATTTGGAATCGATGGAGATAATTATGAAAAAGGGAAACAACTTTGTGAGGGAACTCTAAAAGTTGCTAATAAAAAACTCTCTCAAATGTATCTTAACGCTTACCAAAGTATTATTTTTAATGAGTGGCTTAGCAAAAGAATAGAGATCAGTAAACTAATAGATACTTTTGAGCCTAAAGAATTAGTAGATAGACTTGGTATCGATTTAGAGACTCTCAAGGCTCTTAAAAAGCAAAAGCACCCTTTTAAAGTCTTAGAGGGTGATTTGATGGAACACTATCCTTATGGGAGAATATTTTACGCTGAAGATGTAGAAGCTGAAGCTGAAAAATTTTATAACCGAGATAGAGTACCGACAGGGCTACTTCCAGGGAAAAAAGCGAAACTCTCAAATGGACTCGCTTTTAGATTTGAAGAAGAATTTAATAAAAAAACAATCGTAGATGGGACAAGAAGATACGCTTGGGTATTCCCAACTGAGATAGCAAGTAAATATGATGATGAAAAAAATCACTTTGAACTTGAATTTGTCTTGCCAAAAGGGTGTTATGCAACTGAACTAATAAGAGAACTTATCCATTAAACTTCACAAGTTTTAGATAAAGTTCGGTTATATTGGAGAACTACAATGTTTAAAAAAATCGTACTTAACAAGATTGTTCACATAATCTTTGCAATATCAACACTGAGTTTAAGGCTTAATGAAAAAAATGGGTTGCTGAAAACTTAAGCAAAGCTCGATACTATCG
>CALMBI010000121.1 GCA_937860115.1 uncultured Arcobacter sp.
AGGGCAAATTATCAAAACAACACAATCCATCGAGGGTTATGGTGAAGCAAATAAGGAAGTAGTAAAAAAAGCAAAAGAGTTGAGGGAAAAATATGGCATCAAAGTATCAACTGCAAGATAACTCATTTTATATTTATGGTACTGATGTGCCAGTCAATAAACTTGAAATTCAAGATAGTGAAATATTGCATGAAATAGAAAAAGAGCTACTTGAAGAAGCTTATGAAATTTTCTTTGATGAGTTAAGCAATGATACTATTTTTGATGAAAATTATTTTATGGATTTACATAGACGAACATTTGAATCACTCTATGATTGGGCTGGGAAATATAGAGATTTTAATATGGCAAAAGGTGATAGTAGATTTTGTCAAGGTGCTTTTGTGAAATCATCTTCTAAAAAAATTTTTGATGACTTGCAACATGATAATTATCTAAGAGATTTTGAAACGAAATCAAAAGAAGAATTTGCAAAAAAATTAGCATATTATCAATGTGAAATTATAGCACTCCATCCATTTCATGAACTAAATGGAAGAATTACAAGGATGTTTTTTGATATGGTGGTGTCTTTTAATGGATATAAATTTATAGACTATTCGCATATAAAACCCGCTCAATACATAGAAGCTTCTATCGAGTGTGTGCAGTTTGCAAATTGTACAAAACTTGAACAAATAATACTACATGGACTTAATAAATGAAAATACAATTTGAAAGCAATTTAGATTATCAAGATAAAGCGATAGAAGCAATAGTAAATATCTTTGAAGGGCAAGAGATTTGCCAAAGTAATTTTACAGTTACTGGGATGAGTGGAAGCCTTTTGACATATCAAAGTGAACTGGGGATTGGAAATAGACTTGAACTTCTTGATGATGAGATACTTACTAATATCCAAAATATTCAATTGTCTAATGGTTTGCCACAATCGAAAAAGCTGACATCTATGGATTTTTCAGTAGAGATGGAAACTGGTACTGGAAAAACTTATGTGTATCTCAAAAGTATTTTTGAACTCAATCGTAAATATGGATTTACAAAATTTATCATCGTTGTACCATCAATTGCTATCAAAGAGGGAACTTATAAGACTTTAGAGATTACAAAAGAGCATTTTAAAGGGCAGTTTGACAATATCAACTATGATTATTTTATTTATGATAGTAGCAATTTAGAGCAAGTAAGGGATTTTGCTACAAGTAATGAAATAAGAATAATGGTCATAAACATAGATGCTTTTAGAAAAAGTTTTAGCGATACTACAAAAGACACAAAAGCAAATATCATTCATAGAACAAACGATAGATTAAATGGTATGAAACCAATTGATTTTGTCTCTTCTACCAATCCAATAGTTATCATAGATGAGCCACAAAGTGTTGATAATACACCAAAATCAAAAGAAGCGATAGAAACACTCAATCCACTTTGCAGACTTAGATATAGTGCTACTCATGTTGAAAAATACAATCTGATGTATAAGCTTGATAGTATCGATGCTTATGAGCAAAAACTGGTAAAGCAAATAGAAGTGGCAAATGTCAAAACAAGTGAAAATTCAAATACACCTTATATCAAATTTGAAAGTGTAGAAAAGAATAAAACACCCATTAGTGCTAAAATTGAGATTTATCAAAGTACAACAACTGGGACAAGCAAAAAAGTTATCACAATAAAAGATAATAGTGATTTATACGAACTCTCAAATGGTCTTGATATGTATGGCGGATATAGTGTAAATGAGATAAACAGAACACCAAATGATGAGTATATCGAGTTTACAAATGGCATCAGTGTCAATCTAGGGCAAACACTAGGTGATATTGATGATGATACAATT
This sequence comes from uncultured Arcobacter sp., assembly GCA_937860115.1. GTDB lineage: Bacteria > Campylobacterota > Campylobacteria > Campylobacterales > Arcobacteraceae > CAIJNA01. The sequence continues at coordinate 1,844 of CALMBI010000121.1, forward strand.
AAAAGATTGCAAATTAGAAAAACTATACAAGAACACTTAGAAAAAGAACTCTACCTTAATCCTCAAGGGATTAAGGTACTTTCACTCTTTTTTATCGATAAAGTGGCTAATTATAGACAATATGGCGATGGTGGAGTAGTATTAAAAGGGAAGTTTGCACAGTGGTTTGAAGAAGAATACAAAGAAGTAATCAAGCAAAGAAAATTTAGAACACTTTTTGATTCTATCAAAGATATTGATGTGGAAGTTCAAAATATTCACAATGGGTATTTTTCACAAGATAAAAAAGGGATTTTGAAAGATAGCACTGGTAATAATGCGGATGATGAAGATACATTTACACTTATTATGAAAGATAAAGAAAAATTACTCTCTTTTGATTCACCTTTGAGATTTATCTTTTCCCATAGTGCCTTAAAAGAGGGATGGGACAATCCAAATGTATTTCAAATCTGTACTCTAAATGAAACAAACTCTATTATCAAAAAACGACAAGAGATAGGACGAGGACTTAGAATTTGTGTTAATCAAGATGGACTTAGAGTTTATGGCTACCCAACCAATACACTTACAGTAATGGCAAATGAAAGCTATGAAGAGTTTGCAAAAAGCCTTCAAGAGGAGATAGAAAAAGAAGAAGGGATTAAATTTGGAGTTATTGCAGTGCATGAGTTTGCAAATATCACTCTTAAAAATGATTCTGATGAAATCGAATATTTTGGAGCAAAAAGAAGTGAATCTATCCATAACTTTTTACTAGAAAATGAATATATCAACAAACAAGGTAAAATTCAAGATAAACTAAAAAAAGATATAAAAGAGAATACTTTTGTAGTACCTGATGAGTATAAAGTAGTTCAAAACGATATTATCAATAGAATTACCAAAATAGCTGGTAAACTCAATCTTAAAAATGCAGATGATAAAAGGGAAGTAAAACTCAATAAACAAATTGTACTTAGTGATGATTTTAAAGAACTTTGGGAGCAAATCAAATATAAAACTTCATACAAAGTTGATTTTGACGAGCAGAAGCTGGTTGATGAATGTGCAAAACAAATAGCTATAAATGGCACTGTTGGAAAGATAAAATATCTTTATTCAAAAGCTACAAATAAAATCACAAAAGTTGGAGTAGAAATAGATGAAGCTACTATAAAAAAAGAGTTCAGCGACTGTAATATAGTAGATTATAATCTCCCTGACATCGTTACTTATTTACAAAATGAGACTAATCTAACAAGAAAAAATATTGTAGATATTTTAATCAAAAGTGGGAAATTGGAGAGTTTCAAAAATAATCCACAGAAATTTATAGATATTTGTGTCAATACTATCAAAAAGACTATGAGTTTGTTTGTAGTAGATGGTATCAAATATCAGAAGCTTGGAGATGAATACTATTACTCACAAGAGCTATTTGAAGAAAATGAGCTATTTGGGTATCTAACAAAAAATATGTATGAAAACAAAGCGAATAAATCGCCGTATGACTATACTATTTATGATTCTGATATTGAAAAGAATTTTGCGAAATCATTTAACGAAAATGACAATGTGAAACTCTTTACAAAACTTCCACCTTGGTTTAAAATCAATACACCACTTGGTGGCTACAATCCAGACTGGGCAGTTTTGATAGAAAAAGATGATGAAGAAAAATTGTATTTTGTGGTTGAAAGTAAAGGGAGTTCTTTAAATCTTGATATTAGAGATACTGAGTCGGCAAAAATCAGATGTGCGGAAGAGCATTTTAGTTCGTTTAATTCAAAAGCCAAAGTTGTACAGTCTAAT
>CALMBI010000122.1 GCA_937860115.1 uncultured Arcobacter sp.
TACTTGTTTGGTCTGATATGCTTGGATTTTTACATGGAAACTATCCAAAATTTGTTCGAAAATACCTCGATGGTACTTCACTTGTAAAAAATGCAGTAAAACACTACAAAAACGATGTTGAAACTGGACTTTTTCCAAATGACAGTGAAAAATATTAAAATTTAAATAAGGAAAGCAAAATGAAAAAAATTGTACTACTCATATTTATGGTTGTATTTGGTTATGGATATGATTTAAAACCTATTCAAATCTCAAAAAATGTCTACCAATTTATTGGAAAAACTGAAGCTCCATCAAAATCAAATGGTGGAAATATGGTCAATACTTATTGGATTAAAACCGATAAAAGTTATGTGGTTGTAGATAGTGGACCATCGTATAATTATGCAAAAGATGCTCATAAAGCTATGAAAAAAATTGCTAATCTTCCTATTAAATATGTAGTTAATACACATATGCATGATGACCACTGGCTTGGAAACAACTATTTTAAAGAGCTTGGAGCAACTATTTATGCAACACATGCTCAAGCTAAAAAGTTTCCAGTTGGAAGTGATGCTCACATGCTTAGCGTAATTACAAAAGAGGATGCTGAAAATACGAAAATTATTGCTATTGACAAATTTATTGAAAAAGATTTTTCTATGAAAGTTGATAATCTAACACTTGATTTTATCCATTTTGACTATGCAGTGCATACTCCAGAAGATGTAATGGTATACCTTCCAGAAGAAAAAACACTCATTGCTGGAGATATTTTATTTTCACAAAGAATCACATCTATTCGAGATGGAAGTGTTGAAGGTGGACTCAAATCACTTGATACTGTTGAAAAAATGGATGTGAAAACTTATGCAACTGGTCATGGAAAATTTACAGACAAAACTGCTATTCATCAAATGAGAGCCTATTTTTTAGCTCTCAAAACAAGTGCTCGAAAAGCTATTGATGAGGGAGTCGATATCAATACTTATGTAAAAACCGCTGATTTTAGTGCTTTTAAAGATATGGCTATGATGGAAGTATTACACAAATCAAACCTTGGCTTTGCTTATAGTGAATATGAGTTTTTCGAAGAAAAATAAATAAACAATATATCGGATAATTTTTTACTTTTATGTAAGTTTTATCTGATATTCTTTCGGCTCAGACTTTTAATTTAAATTTTTCTTTTCGATATTTATATGGAAAACAAAGATGGAAAACAAAACGATGGAAAACAATCAAAAGCTTTAAAAAGTTTTTGTGGAAAACAAAGGAATGGAAAACAAAAATGGAAAACAAAACAACTGCCTGTACGGCAAAAAAATCGCACTACCTTTTTACAAGTGAAGTAGTAAGTCCAGGTCATCCTGATAAATGTGCTGATATTATCGCTGATAGTATTGTAGATCGTCTTATTATTGGAGATCCAAAATCAAGAGTTGCAAGTGAAGTATTTGTAGCTGGTAAACATGTTGTAATTGGTGGAGAGGTTACAAGTAACACTCAAGTATCAATTGAAGAATACAAACAAATTGCAATTGAAGCGTTGAAAAAAATAGGATACAACGGAAATCCTTATTTTACTAAAGAGGAGTGTTTACACCCTGATGAAGTTGAAGTACAAGTACTTTTAAATAGGCAATCTCCTGATATCAACCAAGGTGTAGATCAAGCAGATGGTGAAACTGGTGCAGGTGATCAGGGAATTATGTTTGGATATGCTGATATCGAAACAGAAGCTTTTATGCCAAGTGCTATCACATATGCAAGAATGCTTATGGAGAAAGTCTACAATTATGCACTTCATCATCCAGCAAAACTAGGTGTTGATATCAAAACTCAAGTTACGATGGATTATGGTTGCAAAGATAATTTTGAAAGCTGTAATCCACAAAGGATTGATACAATAGTAGTTTCAGCACCATGTGTGAGTTCTATGAGTATCACTGATGTTCGAACACTTATTATGGAACTTATCATCGATACAAATTTGCCAAGTAATCTATTTGATCCAAAAGATTGCACTATCCATATTAATCCTACAGGAAAATATGTATCACATTCAAGCTTACACGATAGTGGACTCACTGGTAGAAAACTTATCGTCGATAGTTTTGGTGGATACTCACCTATTGGTGGTGGTGCTCAAAGTTCAAAAGACTATACGAAAGTGGACAGAAGTGGACTATACGCTGCAAGATGGATTGCTAAACATATTGTTGCAGCAGGATTAGCAAAAAAATGTGTTGTTCAGATCTCTTATGCGATTGGTGTTGCTAAACCAACTTCAGTGGCTGTAGATACTTATGGAACATACACAACTAAAAATGATGATTCATTATCACAGTTTGTAATGGAAAATTTTAGCCTTACTCCAAATTGGATCACAAGAAAATTCAATCTTGATCATCCAAGTGAAGCAACTTTTCTATATGCAGATGTTGCTGCAAGGGGTCAGGTTGGTCAAAGTGATTATCCTTGGGAACAACTTGATTCACTCGAACTTTTCAAATCTTTCAAATAATAAATAAACTACACACTTTCTAGTCACACTTTTTTTATGTGACTAGAAAAACTTATGATTTTAATCAACTTATGCTATAATGAACAACTTTTTTACAATAAATAATTGAGATATTCAAAGGAAATAAAGATGGATTTAAAAAATTTTTTTCACAAAGTTAAAGAGGAACTTACTCATAAAGAGGCAAAAGCTTTAACTGATAATGGAAAAGGAGAGATCAAACATGCTCCAAAAGTAGAGAGTCAAAGTCACTGGATCAAATGTCCATCTTGTGAATCAATGATGTTTTTTAAAGAGGTAGAGCATCTTCACCATATCTGTCCAAAATGTAATTTTCATATGAGAATTGGTGCAAATAAAAGGATACAACTTCTTGCTGATGAGGGAACTTTTGTTGAGCATGATTCTGAACTATATCCAAACGATCCATTACATTTTGTTGATAGTAAATCATACCAAAAAAGATTGGAAGAGGCATTTAGTTCAACAGGAAAAACATCAGCTATTATGGCAGGGAGTTGTACTATCAATGGTACACCTGTAGAGCTTGTGATTTTTGATTTTTCATTTTTGGGTGGAAGTTTAGGAAGTGTAGAAGGTGAAAAAATAGTCCGAGCATGTAATAGAGCTATGGAGAAAAAACATGGTGTTATTATCGTAAGTGCAAGTGGTGGAGCTAGAATGCAAGAGAGTACATTCTCTTTAATGCAAATGGCTAAAACAAGTGCAGCTCTTAAAAAACTTGACTCACAAGGATTACCATTTATTTCAATTTTAACTGATCCTACTTTTGGTGGAGTATCTGCTTCATTTGCATTTTTAGGTGATATTATTATGGCTGAGCCAGGTGCGATGATCGGATTTGCAGGAGCAAGGGTTATCAAACAAACTATCGGGAAAGACCTACCAGAGGGATTTCAATCAGCTGAATTCTTACTAGAACACGGAAGTATCGATATGGTTGTAGATAGAAGCAACATGAAAAAAACACTTGGTGATCTTTTAGCTATATTTGCAAAAGATGTAGCATAATATATTGCTTTTTCACAAATGAAAATATACGCTATTTGTGATATGCAAACACTTATCAATAAAGGGTTCTCCCTTATTGAATTTATCTCACACTTAAAAAACAAAAATCTCAATCTCGTTTATCTTCAATACAGAGATAAAGTTTTAGATATTCAAACACAAAAAGAGAATCTCTCTTTACTGAAATCTCATCTTAATATTCCTATTATTATTAACGATAAATTAGAGCTTTTAGAGTTTGCTGATGGATTACACCTTGGACAAGAGGATATTGAAAGAGTTTTATACAGTGAATTAAAATTGAAAGACAGAGAACTTCTTTTTAAATTTTTACGGAAAAAATATCCACATAAGATTTTTGGGATCTCTACACACAATGAGGTAGAGATTTTAGAAGCAAATAGATTGCCAATTGATTATATAGGGCTTGGTGCTTATAAAACTACATCGACAAAAGATGTAAATAAGATCCTAGGGGATAAAATTTCATATTTGGCAAAGATTTCAAAACATCCTGTAGGAGCTATTGGTGGTGTTAAAATAGATGATAATATAGAAAATATCTCATACAATGTAGTGAGTGGAGATCTTTATGAAAATTAACATCTTTCAGATAGCAAAAAATGATAAAGATGAATTTGAGCCACTTGTGAGTAATTTTATCAAAATGGCTAGTAAATACGCCAAAATTGAGATCCATAATCTTTTTAATAATAACATCGGAAAACAACAAACTATAGGTGAAAATGAAGCTAAAAGATCCTATAGTGAAGTGTTTGAGCCAAAACTTGCTAATGGATATAATATTGCACTCGATGTACTTGGGAAAAAACTTGACAGCTTTGGTTTTAGTAAACTTTTGGAAGATAAAGTAACAATCAATTTTTTTATAGGTGGAGCCTATGGATTTGAAAGAAGTTTTTTAGAAAAATGTGATAAAGTTATAACATTAAGTGATCTAACCATGGCTCATAAAATTGCCAATTTAGTCCTTTTAGAGCAAATCTTTCGGGGTCTTTGTATATCAAATAATCATCCATATCATAAATAATTTAGATATTTTTGGATACAATCCGCGCAAATTGTAATATATAGGGAATAATATGGCTTCGCGAAAACAGATTGATGAGTTAAAAATCATTTTAGAAGAAAGACAAATGCAAATAGAAAGCAATATCTTGGATAGTAAAAACAATATTGCTCAATTAAAAGAAAATGAATGTAAAGATGATTTTGATTTTGCAGAATCTAGTAGTGATAGTTTCACATTAGAAGTGATCACAAAACAACAACTAAAAGAACTTGAAGAGATCAAAAATGCTCTTAAAGCTATCAAAAATGGTACATATGGAATCTGTGATATGTGTGATGAGTTTATAGCAATTGGTAGATTAAAAGCAAAACCATTTGCAAAATACTGCACAAGCTGTAGAGAAATATACGAAGAAGAAAACAAAAAATAAGGAGTTATTATGGGATTTAGAAAATATATCATTGCAACGATTTTATTTTTATTGATTGTTGCTGCATATGTATCTAGCATCAGTAGTGGTGATTTTCAAGTGAAAATTGTTGAATTGGGTATCAACAAAACTTTACCAATCTATATGTGGATAATTATGCCAGCATTGGTTTTATTTGTTGCGACTATTCTTCATATGATTTTTTATGGAACAAAAGGTTACTTACAAAGAACTACTGTAAAAAAAGACATTAGTAAACTTGCTATGCTTTTAAACGATAGACTTTTAAATAAATCATCAAGTATTGCTATCAAAACTCCAGAAATTAAAGAGATCTCTGATGTATTAAATACAGTAGAGATGAAAATTACAAAAGATTCAGAATCATCTCCACTTGTAGCAAGCACAGTGAAAATGATCAAAAATATTGAAAATGGAAAATATATCTCTGCAAAAGAGTTAAAATTACCAGCTGATAATATTTGGGCGATTAGAAATACTAAAAATAGGCTACATGATGATGAAAACTATGCTATAGAAGTAATTAAAGATGTTCAAAATTATCCAACTGATCTTGTTGAAGAAGCATTTGATATTGCACTTTCTAATAGACCTGTAGAAAACATCAAAAGATTAACTCAAAGTAAAGATCTTAGTAATAGCATGGTACAAAAACTTCTTATTAAAGATGCTGATCAATTATCACTTACAAATCATGAGATATTGGAGTATATTGGTGATCATTCTTTTACAAATAAAGAGCTTATCACTATTGCGAAAAACTACAAAAAAACTATGGCTCCAGAACAATTAATCTCTCTTTTTGAAGATCTTTCAAGTAAAAATGAAGATTTAACTGCAAGTTATCTTTATATTCTATTTGAATACCAAATGATTGAAAAAGCTAGAGAAGTGTTACTCTATTCACAAAAAGGTGAATTTATGATCTTCAAAGCACTTCTAGATCTTAAAGATGCTGGAAAATACAACTATAGTATCGATGACTTTATCATCGAATAGATCTCCTTTTTTATGTCTACCCAATTAGATTTCTCCCGTCCACTAGTGGTCTTAGCACCACTAGCAGGATACACTGACCTCCCTTTTCGAACTGTTGCAAAAAAATTTGGAGCTGATCTTACAATTAGTGAAATGATCAGTTCTAATGCACTTGCTTATGCAAATGATAGAACACTCAAAATGGTAGAAAAAGCACCAAATGAGGATCCTTATATTGTACAAATTTCTGGAAGTAAAACAGATATTATCCAAAGAGCTGTAGAAAAACTTAATGAAATTGATGGGATTGATGGGATTGATCTTAATTGTGGTTGCCCTGCTCCAAAAGTATTTCATCATGGAAGTGGATCAAATCTACTTGGTGATCTTCCAAGACTCCAATCTATTTTGAGTACAATAAAAAAATATTCAAATAAAAAATACACAACTGCAAAGGTACGAATTGGCGTAAATGAAAAAATTCCATATGATATAGCAAGAGCAGTTGAAGACGCTGGAGCTGATCTTATAAGTGTTCATGGAAGAACTAAAGCTGGAGCTTATAAAGCTGAAGTTGATTATGATGCAATTAAAGTGTTCAAAGATGCTGTAAAGATCCCAGTAATTGCTAATGGAGATATCACAAGCTACCAAAAAGCAAAAGATGTTTTAGCACACACTGGAGCAAATGGTGTTATGATAGGAAGAGGAGCTGTTGGAAATCCTTGGATATTTCACCAAATAGCAACTGGTGAAGAATTTGTATCAAATGCACTGAAAAAAGAGATCATTAAGGAGCATTATGAAAGTATGATAGCTCACTATGGATATCATGGAATGGTTATGTTTAGAAAACATCTTCACACCTATTCAAAAGGTATTGATGGAGCAAGTGAATTTAGACAAAAAGTGAACTACATCGTAGATATTCATGAGATGAGAGATATTATCGAATCATTCTTTCCAGAATTGGACTAGTATTGATTTGATATGATTGATCCAAATCTTATCACGACACAAAAAAACCTCTTAGCTTTTAGTGGTGGGGTAGATTCCTCTGCCCTCTTTTTTATCCTTTTAGAAAACAATATTCAATTTGATATTTGCATCATTGATTATCATCAAAGAAAACAATCAAAAGAAGAAGTTGAATTCGCTAAAAATTTAGCTACGAAATATCAAAAAGAATGTTTTAGTATAGATTATGTTGAAGAAAAATTTAGTGAAAAATCTGCTAGAGATTTTCGATATAAAATATTTGAGGAGATTATATCACAACATCAATACGAATCACTAATTACAGCACATCAATTGAATGATACATTAGAGTGGTTTTTAATGCAACTTACTAAAGGTGCTGGACTTACTGAACTAATTGGGCTAGAAACGATCGAATATCGCCAAAATTACATATTGTATAGACCATTATTAGAAAAAACAAAACAGGAGCTTCTTGACTATCTACAGACAAATAATCATCACTATTTTATAGATAGCACCAATGATGATACAAAATACAAAAGAAATTATTTTAGGCATGAGTTTAGTGACAAACTAATAGACCTTTATCAAGATGGAATAACCAAAAGTTTTCAATATCTTAAAAATGATCTTGCAAGTTTAGATTTAAAAATAAAACCTTTTGTTTGTCATGAACTCTCAATTTATACTCTAGATACTAAAGATAATAATAAAACAATTCGTTATATTGATAAAGAATTAAAACAACGTGGAGTTATTATCTCATCAAAAACAAGAGAGGAGATTCTCCTTCAAAAAGAGATTGTAATATCACATCAATTTTCGATTGCAATAACACACAATCAAATTTGGATCTCACCATTTAATGAAACTCAAATGGAGAAACATTTTAAAGAGAAATGTCGAATTGCTAAAATACCAAAAAAGATACGAGGATATTTATTTTATTTAATGAGTATTGGTGATCTACCAGATCAAATTTGGAAGTTTGGGAAGTAACCTACTAGCGATTATTACAATCTACTAGCTTTTTTACTTCTCTCTTTAAGTTCTTTTTTCCACTCTTTTTCAAATTTTTTTCTTTTCATAAAAGAGAGATTTTCTATAAAAACATGTCCAGTTAAATGTTCCATCTCATGTTGCCATGCTACAGCCATAAAACCTTCTGCTTCAAGTGATTTTTTATTGCCATATCTATCAAAATATTCAACAATAATATGCTCAGCTCGTGTGATCTCTTCATAGTATCCAGGTATACTTAGACATCCCTCATTAAATACTTGAGTCCCATCTTTATGAGTGATCACAGGATTGATAGCTTCAATAAGATTTTCTGCAAGCTGTAATCCATCACGATTTTCTAAATTACTCTCATCATCAACTGGTATATTAATAATAAGTACATTTAAGAGTACACCAACCTGAACAGCAGCCAATCCAACTCCACCACGATAAATCATTGTTTCATTCATATCATCTAAAAGAGTATGAAGTTCACTATCAAAAGATTCCACATCTTTTGATTGTTGTCTAAGAATCGGATTTGGATAAACTAAAATTTCTTTAATCATCTATTACTCGTGATGTTCTATAACTTTATCAACAAGTCCATAAGCACAAGCTTCTTCAGCACTCATAAAGTTATCTCTATCTGTATCAAGTTCAATTGTTTTGATATCTTGTCCTGTATGATTAGCAAGATGATGATTTAATGAATCTTTGATTCTTTGAATCTCTTTAGCTTGAATTTGGATATCAGTTGCTTGACCTTGTGCTCCACCAAGTGGTTGATGAATCATAATTCTACTATTTGGTAAAGAGTACCTTTTCCCTTTTTTACCAGCACTTAATAAAAATGCACCCATAGAAGCAGCTTGTCCTACACAAATTGTACATACATCTGGTTTGATGTAATTCATAGTATCAAAAATACTCATTCCACTTGTTACAACACCACCTGGAGAATTGATATAAAGATAGATATCTTTTTCAGGATCTTCTGCTTCTAAGAATAAAAGCTGAGCGATGATAGTTGATGCTACTGCATCATTTACTTCACCACTTAACATTACAATTCTGTCTTTTAAAAGTCTAGAATAGATATCGTAGCTTCTCTCACCTCTTCCAGTTTGTTCTACTACTACAGGTATATATGCCATATTATTTTCCTAATGCCTCATCTAAGATTTTATTCATTACTTTTGATTCGATCATTGACATTTTAATCATTGGAAGATATCCAGCTTTTTCGTATTGCTCAATTAATGCTCTTCCATCTTGTCCACTCATCATCGCTTCGTAATATAATGTTTGTGTAACTTCTTGATCAGTTACTGTTACACCTTCTGCTTTTGCTAATGCATCGATAATAAATGTAGCTTTTACATTAGCTGTTGCTTCTGGTCTAGCTTCATCTTGCATTTTTTGTACCATATCAGGATTTGATCTTAAATTTTCGATCTCTTCTTCGCTCATAGCTCTAATTTTTGTATTTAAAGCTTGATTGATCTCTTGATCTAAAATAAATGCTGGCAATGCAAAATCAATAGCATTTACTAAAGCTTCAGTATAAGCTGGTTTCACTTCTTCCATAAAATATGCATTTTTCTTTTGCATTAAAATTTGCTCTTTTACTTTTTCTCTAAGCATTGCAACATCTGCATTTTCTTCATTAGGTAACATTTTTTTAGCGAAATCATCATTGATCTCTACTTTTTCTTTAGCTTGAATTTCATGTAATTTTACTTTAAATACTACATCTGCACCTGCTAAATCTTTTGAACCATAATTTTCTGGGAAAGTTACATTGATCTCTTTTTCTTCATCATATTTCATTCCAATAACTTGATCTTCAAATCCAGGAATAAAAGAGTTGCTTCCGATCTCTAATGTATATTGTTCAGCTTTTCCACCTGCAAATGGTACACCATCTTTGAACCCTTCAAAATCAATTACAGCAAAATCACCTGATTTTACAGCTCTAGCTCTTTTAATTTTTTCTAATGGAGCTCCTTGTGATGCATATTGATCTAATTGCTCATCAATCTCTGCATCTGTTACTTCAGGTGCATTCATAGCTGGGATACATGATTTATAATCACCTAAAACAACTTCTGGTTTGATACTAATTGTGATAGCAAATTCTACACTTCCATCTTCATTTTTATCAAATTTTGTAACTGCTGGCTCACCGATAATATCTTTATTATTAATGTTTAATTCTTTGATACCGTTTGATAAAGCATCTCTAACTGCTTCACCTTCCGCATCTTGTTTTAATTTTTCACCATATCTTGCTTTTACTACATTTAGAGGAACTTTTCCTTTTCTAAACCCCTGAATATTCATAGTTTTAGCAGCTTGTGTTGCTATTTTGTTTAGATTATTTTCGATAGTTTGAGCAGAAATCGTACCTGCGATAGACGCGTTAGCTTCATCAATTTTAGTTGTATTAAAAGTCATACTTGTAAACTCCATATTTTAAATTTTTGTGGATTTTAGCCAAAAAGAGATTAAGTTTTAGTTATCTTGGGTGATTATAATAGGGTATA
>CALMBI010000123.1 GCA_937860115.1 uncultured Arcobacter sp.
CGCAACAAGATCATTTGTCCCTAACGATATCAAAACCACATCATTCTTTTTTTGAAAAAATTGCGTAAGATAAAGCTCTGTATTGTTGATCCAATAGTGTACTTGTGTACCTCTTTTGAAAATATATTTATATTTGAAATCTTTGTTTTCAAAAAATCTCTCAAGTGGTTTTGCTACAGCTTCAGCCATAGAATCCCCAAGCAATAAAAATTCTTTCGCTACAAGATTCAAACTAAGCACTCCAAAAAATATAAATAATTTCAAAATCATTAAAAGATAGTTCCCATATAGTTATAAAGGGGTGATTATAGCATCAATATTATTAGTGCTTGATTGCTTATTTTTTATTTGCTTTTGTATGACACTTTTTTATTTTTCTTTTAGGTATTTGATAATCTATAGGATAATACCTAGAGTCTTTTCACTCTATAAAATCACTCTTTTAGAAGTTGACACATTTCTAAAATGACATAAAATTGACATGTATTTTTATTATAATTGCAAAAAATTTATATAAAGGGGAGATGGTTTTGGCAAAAGTTTTAGTCGTAGATGATGCAAAAATAATGAGAATGACGATAAAAAATATGTTATCAACTTTGGGTCATACAGTGATTGGTGAAGCTGATAATGGATACGATGCCACTAAAGAGTTTAAAAGACTCAAACCAGATCTTATAACCCTTGATATCACCATGCCAAATGTTAATAATCTAGCAGATGGTTTAGAAGCACTCAAAGAGATTATCGCTTTTGATAGTGACGCTAAAGTGATCATGATCACTTCAATTGGTGAAGAAAAAAAAGTGATCGAAGCGATTTCACTTGGTGCTTCAAATTATATTTTAAAACCACTCCTTTTAGATAAACTAGAACAAGCTATCAATAAAACACTTAATAAATAAATATATACATACAATTGACACAATCATAATTTTTAGTTGTAATTAAATTTTTGGTTAGCTATACTATCTTAGAATCTTTTGGAGGGTACGATGAAATTGTTTGGATCATTTTTTCTTTTTGTTATGATCCTATTTACAGGTTGTGAACAAAAAGCAACAAAGTCATACACACCGACATACTCATCTCTCAATCCAAATACGAATACACAAGAGTATATTTTTGGGATCCATCCACTCCATAACCCAAAAAGACTTTTTGAAGTATATGGACCACTGATCGATCTTATCAATGAAAAGATCCCAACCATAAAACTTAAACTTGAAGCATCAAGAAATTATGACTCATTTAATAAAAAGCTCTACAGTGGACATTTTGATTTTGCTTTGCCAAACCCTTATCAAACTGTTGAATCACTCAAATACGGATATGATATTTTTGGAAAAATGGGGGATGATTTTAATTTTAGAGGGATCATATTAGTACGAAAAGATTCCAATATTAAAAATATAAATGATCTAAAAGGAAAATCGATAAGCTACCCTGCTCCAACAGCACTTGCTGCTACTATGTTGCCACAAGATTTTTTGTATTCTAAGGGTATAGATATCAAAAAAGATCTCAAAAATTTCTATGTAGGATCACAAGAATCTTCCATAATGAATGTGTATCTTAAAAAAACAGATGCAGCTTCCACGTGGCCTCCACCTTGGTTTGCTTTTATCAAACAAAGACCCAATGTAGCTAAAGAGGTTCAAGTACAATGGGAAACAAAATCACTTCCAAACAATGGACTTGTGTATAAAATAGGGGTAGATAAAAAAATTGTTGAGCAAATAGCGCAGATACTTTTCACACTCCATGAAACACCACAGGGGAGAGAACTTTTAAAAAGGATGGAACTTTCAAAATACGAAAAAGCTTCCAAAGAAACCTATGCACCAGTTGATGAATATTTAGAGCATTTTTCTAAAAATATTAGAGATTTTGAGGATAGATCATGATAGAAACAATTCAAAACTTTTTTAGCAAAAGTATCAAAAGAAACTTAGCTTCTGGGATCATCATAACTTATGCGATATTGATGAGTCTTTTTATCTATAATATGACCGATAGACAACGAGAGTTTCTCTCTCAACAAGCGCTTATTCAAACACAAAGTTTAGCAACAACATTTTCAAAAAATGCTACTTCATGGGTACTAGCAACTGATTATATAGGTCTTGAAGAGATTGTTCAATCACTCAATAACTATCCACATCTTGCATACGCTATGATTTTAGATTCGCAAGGAAAAGTACTTGCTCATACAGATGATCTTCATATAAACCAGTATCTTACAGATCCAATTAGTTTACAACTCACAAGTAGCACAGAAGAACTTATATTGGTTGATTCTAGTGAACTTATAGATGTTGCTAGTCCTATAAAATATAATGGTAAAATTATCGGCTATGCAAGAGTTGCGATTACACAAAATCATATCGATGATGAGATTAAAACAGTAACCTATAAAGGTCTTTTTTATACGCTGATTGCTATTTGTGTTGGGTGGCTCTTTGCTATTTTTATGGCAAACAAACTCTCACAAGCATTTTTGCATATTATTGATATTACCAAAAAAATCTCAAGTGGCGATTGGAACCAAAGAGTCTCTATCAAAAGAGAAGATGAAATAGGAACTCTTATCTCCCATATCAATGCAATGTTAGATCAATTACAAAAAAAAGAAGAAGAGATTATTCAGATCAACAAAACACTTCATGAAAATGAATTTCGATGGAAATTTGCTGTTGAGGGGAATGGTGATGGACTTTGGGATTGGAATATGGTTACAAATGAAGTCTATTTTTCTAAACAATGGAAAAAAATGCTTGGATTTGAAGATGATGAGATTCAAAATAATTTAGATGAATGGGAAAAAAGAGTTCATCCAGATGATATTGCTAAAACCTATGCAGATATACAAAAACACTTAGATGGAGAGGTTGAATACTATCAAAATGAACATAGAGCACTTTGTAAAGATGGGACATATAAATGGATTTTAGATAGAGGTGTTATCGTAGATCACGACATCAATGGAGCTCCTACAAGGATGATAGGCACCCATAGTGATTTGAGTGAAACAAAAAAACTCAATATCCAACTAGAGGATCTTAATAAACACCTAGAGGAAAAAGTAGCAGAACAAACCCATGAACTAAGAGAGATCAATAAAAATCTTGAACAAAAAGTAAAAGAGCAACTAGAACAAATTCGCATCTCAGATGCTACACTTTATGAACAAGCAAAACTAGCTTCCATGGGTGAGATGATAGGAAATATCGCTCACCAATGGAGACAACCACTCAGCGTAATCAGTACGCTTGCTAGTGGTACATCATTTAAGCAAGAGTATGGATCACTCACTCCACAAGATATCGAAACAAATATGGATCAAATCATTATTCAAACACAATATCTTTCAAAAACAATAGATGATTTTAGAGATTTTATCAAAGGAAATCAACCAAAAGAGAAGATAGATCTCAAATCACTCATTGAAAAAACACTCTCTATTGTTGGTGCAAGTTTGAAAAATAACTATATAGATATAATCACAGATATACAAGAGAATTTGATAATTGATGGTTTTGAAAATGAGCTTATGCAAGCATTTATCAATATCATCAATAATTCAAAAGATGCTTTTGCTATCAACACACCTGAAAATCAACCACGCTTTATTTTTATAAGCGCAACGAAAATCGAAGATAATGTTGAAATAAGGATCAGAGATAATGCAGGTGGGATTGATGAATCTATCTTACATAGAATTTTTGAACCTTATTTTACTACAAAACACAAATTTAAAGGAACAGTACTTGGGCTCTCTATGACACATAAAATCATTACAGAGCTTCATCAAGGAACAATCGAAGCACTCAATGTAACATATGATTATGAATCACAATCATATAATGGTGCTTGCATCAAGATAGTATTGTAAAAACTCAAATTAACGCTTGTTTAATAAGATTTTAGTTACGATCTAACTTTATTATTTTTAACGGATCAATATATGGAACCTCTAGAAAAACAATCGATCATTGACAAAGTGATCTCAATCTCAAAAAACAAAACTTTTTTTGCTGAACTCATGCATGAACTTAGAAACTTTTTTCTCTATCCACCGATAGATCTAGAAGAAACACTCATTGAACTAGAAACTTTTCATAATCTACTTGCAGATAAACACTTCACACAAACAGCAAAAAAAATCAAACTTCTTGAAAATGAGCTTCACAAACTTTCAAATGAAAATCATCATCTTGTAGCGACCGAATTTCATCTCATTATCACCTCATCACATGTGATCAAAACATTTGATAAAGAACTAGCAGGAGTTCTTAAAGTATTAGGAAATGACTATTTTGAGTACACTGATAATATCTCAATAGAAGCTTCAATCATAGATGATATCGAGCATAAATTACTTGAAGTGATGGAGTTAGCGCAAGGTGATCTTCAAGATAAAATAAACACTATCATCCAAGAAGTAAAAAAAATGAAACTAGAATCACTCAATGATCATTTTTATTCTTACATCGAGTATCTCGAAAATCTTGCGATCTCTTTAGGCAAGAAAGTATCAGTAGAAGTGATATGTGATAAAGAGATCATGATCCCATCTACTCTTAAAAAATTGATCAAATCTCTTTTACTTCTTTTTACAAATTCGATCGAACATGGAATCGAAACTCCTCAAGACAGAATAGTTCTTGGGAAAGAT